>NZ_JBEOPO010000027.1:0-70707 GCF_040310145.1 Shewanella sp. S1-49-MNA-CIBAN-0167
AGAGTGTAATTTGTTTCATGGGGCTATGATGATCCCATTTGGGACAAAATCAAGCATTTTCAATGATCACGGGTATATACCTTTATATAGGTTTATATAGAGCTAACAATATAGCTGTTAGTGATTAACTCGAATGTGCGCACCTTACAAAATGGCAAGCTGTTAACGTTTTTTAATATACAAACGGTCTGTTTATTGAGTAACAAGACAATGAAAGTAGGGATAATACGATGTTGAAAAACAACACTATTGCGATACCAGCAGAAATGCTAACGTCTTGGCAAACCACAGTAGACCTCATCGCCAAGGTCGCTAAAGTGCCAGCATCATTAATCATGAAACTTCATACTCATGAATTAGAAGTCTTTGTTGCCAACAATAATACTAACAGTCCATTTGCGGCTGGGATGAAGGACTCGCTGGGTCATGGTTTATATTGCGAATCAGTGATTGTTCAACAAACTAAATTACATGTCGAAAATGCCCTAGAAGATCCCAAATGGTGCACAAACCCTGCGCTTGCAGTAGGTATGATGTCTTATTATGGCTTACCCCTCAATTGGCCCGATGGGGAGCCTTTTGGCACCATTTGCATGCTAGACATAAAAGCAAATAGTTACTCAGGCGACCTTATGATGTTGATGGAGTGTTTTCGTCGCTGTATTGAAGGTAATCTAGAAATGTTAGCGCAAAAGGAAAAACTTGCACAAGCCAATTTACATTTAGAAACCAGTATTGCACAGCGCACCTTTGAATTAGAGAAGCTTAACAGCGATTTAATGCAAGAAATCGATTCACGCATCGCGGCGGAAAAACTATTAGATATCCAGCAACGTTTCGACTCCGTCACTGGTTTGCCTAAATTTAACCAGCTCGAAAAAGTGTTTAACAAACTTATTGCAAAAAATGAGTTGACTAGTATTTCGATAATTCATTTCAGCATCACTAACCTAAAGAGAATTCAAGACGGATTTGGTTATGACATAAGTGACAAAGTGCGCAATACCGTTGTCCAAAAACTGCAACTCTTTACTAATAATAGTACCTATCTTGCCATTTTCAGTGAAACCACATTCTGCATCATTATCCCGACCAAAAAACAGCAGTATGCCAACAAGATGGCGGTTTTTTGCAGCCGCTTATGTCAGCAATTTAGCCAAGATATTTATGTTGATGAATTATCACTCTCCATTACCACAGCAATGGGAGTCGCATTTTACCCCAATGATGGTAGTGGATTTATGGACCTATCAAGAAAATCCAGCGCCGCGCTATCACATTGTGAAATGGGTAATAACAATAGCTATAAGTTCTTTAACCCAAAAATGGAATCCGAACTGTCTAGTCGTATAAAAATGGAATCATTATTAAGGGGGGCACTGCAGCGCGATGAGTTGTCATTACATTATCAACCTTTTGTAAACACCCAGAGCCAAAGCGTTGTCGGCGCTGAAGTGCTTATAAGATGGCATAACCCAACTTTAGGCCAAGTTTCGCCGGCAGAATTTATTGGAATTGCAGAACATTCAGGGCAAATCATTGAAATCGGTTATTTTGTATTAAGAAGCGCTCTGAAACAGTTAGCTTATTGGCGCGAAATATACAATCAAGATTTTTATCTGGCGATCAATTTGTCTCCAGTACAACTCAAAGACAGCTACTTGGTCGATAAAATTGTTAACTTGCTTGAGTTATACAAAATACCCGGCCATTTGCTTGAGATTGAGCTAACAGAAAATGCGTTAATACATGATGCCGCATATGCCCAAGAAGTACTGAGCAAGTTACATCGGAAGGGGATCCGTTTGTCGTTAGATGATTTTGGTACTGGCTATTCATCACTCAGTTATTTGCAGTATTACCCTTTTAACTCAATTAAAATTGATCGCAGTTTTATTCACAATCTTGAAACCTCAGAACAGAGCCGACAGTTGGTGAACACCATTATCGCCATGGCCAATAACTTACAGTTGTCATTAGTGGCAGAAGGGGTCGAAAATCAATTTCAAGCCGATTTTGTTGCCAAGCAAGGAGCCAATATATGGCAGGGTTATTATCTGGGAAAACCGGTAGATGCCAATGTTTTTGCCCAGCAATACCTCATTCCCTCAATGACACTGCTGTTTTAACCTTCGCCAGTTAGGGCACGAAGCAGGATTAGAGTATGTACCATCATTAAAGGCGGATACGTCAACTGACGCACCCTTGGATCATACCCATTACATTTGTAAGCGCACATTTGAGGTTATTTTGGTCGAACATGCCAACACAAAACCTGCCGCAATTTCTTCAGTCGTTAATGCCATCTTACTAGACGACTCAGTGGTGCCCGAAACAACCTGACATTTACACGCCCCGCATACGCCAGAACGACAAGCAGCAATAATCGGTAACTTTGCAGACTCAATACCATCAAGTAGGCTTTGATTGCCCGTTAATGGGATCTGTTTGTCGCCAATGCTCAACATAAACTGCTCGGTCGATGGATTACTTTCCATCGCGGCTTTCAACCCCATAGCACTACTTGCACCAAAGCTTTCTTGATTGAACTGGCTCATATCAAATTCGGCAGCTTCAAGCATTAATTTTACCGCCGCCATGTAGGGCTCAGGTCCGCACACAAATACGGTACGCTGTTGATAATCTGGCACTAACTTGACTAAGGTTTGTAAACTTAAGCGACCACTTTCACAACCAGTAGAGGCATGCTTATCAGTCAAATTTTGCTTGTTGCCGTCAGACTCAAGTACATAATTAAGATTGAATTTTGGGCTTCGTGATGCCATCGACGCCATTGAATTGGCAAACATAATGTCATCAACCGTTTTGGCACTGTGTACAAAGGCAATATCGCTGTCGGTGGTGGTATCGCAAAGCCAGCGCGACATAGAATGCATTGGCGTCACGCCGCAACCCGCACTTAAAAATAAGTACTTATCGGCCTCAATATCGACTAAGTTAAATATCCCATCAGGGCCAGTAACCGTCACTTCATCGCCTACGTTCAGCGACTCAGTTAAGTAATTAGACACCACGCCACCAGCGATTTTTTTAATCGTGATCACTAATGAAAATGGTCGTGAAGGTGACGATGAAATAGTGTAACTGCGGTAAACCTTGTCGCCATTAATCGCTAATTTAAAGGTAATAAACTGCCCCGGTTTAAAATTAAATTTAACCGGTGTAAGTCCCTGAAAGCGAAAACTGACCACATCGTGGGTTTCATTCCATTTTTCAACACAGCAAAGCTGTACTTCACCTCTTTGCCAGTTATCGGCAGCCAAAAGTGCTTTCGGAGTTGCCAGTGCAGCAGGTTCAACCACAGGTGGAGCCTCACTAACTGGGGTAACCTTTTTAGCCGCTTGGGCAGAAAGCGCTTGTGAAAATGAAAAACCAACGGAGGGAGTACTACTCATTTTGATGCCTTTAACGCAGTAAAAAAGAGAGGTGGCAATATGGATAATCCCATAGTGCCATTAATCGCAATAGTGCAAATAAGCCGGGCTTAGATGCACTATTGTTATAACAAGATTACGCCACGTTGATCATGGCTTTTAAGTCTGTTTCAACATCGGTAGTGGTGCGTAAACCAAACTGTTGCTCTAAAATGTTTGCTAGGTTTTCGGTTAAGAATCCTGGTGCACTTGGGCCAGTACGAATGTTTTTCACCCCAAGAGACAACAAGGTTAACAACACTACAATCGCTTTTTGCTCAAACCACGACAACACTATGCTTAACGGTAAGTCGTTAAGGTCACATTCAAAAATGTCCTTTAACGCTAACGCCAACTGAATAGCAGAATATGCATCATTACACTGGCCAATATCTAGCAAGCGTGGCACACCGTTAATATCGCCAAATTCCAGTTTATTGAATTTGTACTTACCGCAACCTAAGGTCAAAATAATTGAATCATCAGGCACAGACTTAGCTAAGTCTGTAAAGTAATTGCGCTCTAATTTGTCGCCATCACAACCACCAATTAAGAAGAAGTGCTTAATAGAACCATTCTTAACGTTTTCAACCACTGTGGGTGCTGCAGCCATTAATGCATTGCGAGCAAAACCAATGGTGATCATGTGGGGGATTTCATCATAGATAAAGCCTTCAAGCGCGAGTGCTTTATTAATCACTTCGCTAAAGTCATCACCTTCAACATGGGTCACACCAGGCCAACCGACAATACTACGAGTATAAATACGGTCAGAGTATTCACCCACAGTAGGGTCGATAATACAGTTTGAGGTCATCACCACTGCACCAGGGAAAGTGGCAAATTCTTTTTGCTGATTCTGCCAAGCGCCGCCGTAGTTACCGACTAAATGCGGGTACTTTTTAAAGGCTGGGTAAGCCAGAGCCGGTAACATTTCGCCGTGAGTAAAGACATTAATGCCCTTGCCTTCGGTTTGTTGCAAAATAAGCTCTAAATCTTTCATGTCGTGGCCAGACACTAAAATCGCCTTGCCTTTAACAGATTTTGTATTCACTTGCGTTGGCTCAGGGTGGCCAAATGAGGTGGTTTCGCCTAAATCTAACATCGCCATAATGCGATAGTTTAATTGGCCAATTTCCATTGAGGTAGCAAATAACTTGTCAGCATCAACTGAGTCTTCACCTAAAAATGCCATGATTTTATGGAACTCAGCAGCCACATCAACATCAGTTTGGTCTAATACGCGAGCATGCTCCATATAAGCAGCCGCGCCTTTTAAGCCGTATAAGCATAATAAGCGTAAGCCAAGAATATCTTCATGCACGTCACCACGATTAGGCAGTGCTATTGGCGCTTGAGCTAAAATTTCAGGCTTAGATGCACCAAGTAATATCTCACCTTGGGCGCTGACTATTTCAGGCTCTATGCCTTTGTCTTTACAAGCAGCTATATAAGCGGCTTTTAATTGGTCACGATAGGTTTGAGCCTGATAGGCATAATCAATTAACCGTTCATCGTCAAAGTTTACGTTAGTGAGTGTGGCAAAAAAGGCCTTAGGAACAAAGACATCAATGTCGTTGTCTACAATGCCGAACTCGCGGGCTTTAATTGCGTAAGCAGACACGCCTTGCAGCATATAAATTAATAAGTCTTGAATATCAGACGTCGACGCCAACTTGCCGCACATTCCTTGCGAGTAACTACAGCCATTACCTTCTGGTGTTCTAATGGTTTGCTCACATTGCACACAAAACATAACTCTACTCCTCAAATATTATTCATGTATAAAGTTTACATGTTATAAATGAGTTTACTCTTTACACCGTAAAGCAAAACCCATTTTTAAGACCAATGTTGTATTTTACGAGCTACGTCACCTTCAGCGATCGCTAATGTAATTAGCTTTTTTTCTAGCTTGTTCAAGCATGAACACCGATAGGTACCACAACAAGGCCTATTATCAATGTCAGTATAAGTCGATATGATAGTAACAGTCGGTCTTTAAAAAACGTTCCATTTACCCAATGAAAACAAGTAGAATTAATTAAAGATTTTCAATCAGGATGAACAGATGAAAACCAAGCTTAATGTTATCGCATCGACCCTATTGTTGGTGCTTGCCCCTGCAGCAATGGCCGCCGATGTTGCAGTCATCACTTTAGACAATGGCGCTAATGTTCGCCTAAAAGATGACTTTACCTGGGAATACATCATTACCGAAACCGTCAGTCAACCAGTGCAAGCCGCTAAAGCAGGCATCACAAAGCAAGCAAACGTAGTAACACAGCCTACCATTGCATCTGCAGCGTCAATAGCAGCAGTGACTACACCTGTTGCAGCACCAACGGTTACCATGCCCACTGCGGCAGCAATTAATACTCAGGTATCAACCACACGCTTAACGGCAGCGGCATTAGCACAACCAGAACTGTTAGGCAGCACGGCCAAAGATGGCATTAAAATCACCCTTGTAGACACCAAATGGAAGGATGACAACGTCGGCTTAGTGTTTGATTTTGACAGCAGCAGTAACGAGCATGTCACCCTGGTTGAAGTTGAAGCCAGCTTTTATAACGACCAAGGTGAACTGATCAAACAAGAAAACCTACAAGCGTGGGAAGCTATTCCTAGGATGCCAGACACTTACCTGCGTAAAGGACAGCATCGCCAAAGTGATACCCTATGGATAGAAGATATTAATCAACAGCAATGGCAAAAGCAGTTGATAAGTTTAAAAATTGTCGAAATTGAGTCTCGCTAACCCTGCATCCAGTTCAACAGATAGCGACTAAAAATTGACATAAAAAAGCCTAAGCGAAATCAATATTTCATTTAGGCTTAGTCTTTGCGCGCCAAAGTGTTAACACACCCTCCGCATAGGGACACTGATTAGTTTAACAATTCATGCTCTTTAGGCAGCTGCTTACTAATCCACAATATCAATTTATGTTTGCGATTTGGACCATCATCTTTATCTTCGGCTAAGGGTTGGATTAAGTTGTCTTGAACCAATAATCGATAAATACATTCGACTTTATCTTTTGGCGAAATGCCTTTACCAAAATCATCAAAACCACGCTTTTGCGCGTATCCCATGCCAATCTCCATCGCGAGCTTGAGCAGTTTTGTATCGTGCTTACCAACTTTCATCTATCAGCCTCATCGTGCTTATTTATCACTATTAAGCTACGCGAATATCCACAAATTGCCACTACAATTGCGCCAAGAATGCCCCAAAACCTAACAAACATCACTATTGGTAAGTTTCGTTACAATAATTATTCATAGTTTATCCCTTTAACCTATGCTGCAAGACGCAGTCTTGTTATTGTATTGTGGTTATTTCATTACGTTTTTATTGTCACTATTGTTCGCCACAGCTACATTTCGAATAGGCATAAAAACACCTAAAAGGGCAAAGACCCAAGGATATTTCAATGCGCAAAACACTTATTACCACTGCAGTGAGTGCTGCACTGATGCTCAGCGCCTGTTCAGAGCCATCAGTAGATACTGCCATGGCAGACAAAACCGCCGCTGAGGCAACAAAAACAATGACTAAAGCTCCTGCAACTGCCAACAACGTACTGTTAACACCTAGCCCTTTACAATACATGGCGCCGCAGTTCGACAAGTTTACAGCCAGCGACTACTTGCCTGCATTTAAGCAAGGAATGCTAGAGCACAAAACTGAAATCGCAACTATCACCAATAACAGCGAACCAGCCACGTTTGACAACACCATTGTCGCGTTAGAAAAAACCGGAGCCACACTAGACCGAACTCAACGTGTTTTTTTCAATCTTTCAGGACTTATTTCAGACGACAACTTCATCAGCGTTGAAGAACAGATTGTGCCTAAGTTAACCGCACACCAAGACAACATCTACCTTGATGAAAAACTGTTTGCTCGCGTCCAAGTTATATATAAAAACAAAGCCGCATTAACAGGCGAAGATTTACGCTTGGTTGAAGTGTATTACGACCGTTTTGTGCGCGCAGGTGCTGAATTATCTGTCGCAGACAAAACGAAAATGCGTGAGCTAAACGGTGAGTTAGCCAAACTTGAAACCAGTTTTTCACAAAACGTTTTAAAATCATTTACAGCTGACGTTATCGTCATCGAAGACAAAGCTCAACTTGATGGTTTGTCAGACAGCGACATCGCATCATTAGCTGCTGCAGCAAAAGATGCTGGCAAAACGGGCTACATGATCACGCTAGTGAACACCACCACTCAGCCGCTACTGTCTAGCCTTAAAAACCGTGATGTTCGCAAACAACTGTGGGAAACCTCAGCTTATCGCGCCATGGACACTAACGCGCCGTTAAACATCAAAATAGCTCAACTGCGGGCACAAAAAGCCACACTATTAGGTTACCCAACTTGGGCGGCATACTCCTTAGGCGACCAAATGGCCAAAAACCCAGAAGCGGTTTATGGAATACTTGACGACCTAGCACCAAAAGCGCTGATTAAGGCCAAAGTCGAAGCCGCTGACATCCAAGCCGAAATCGTTAAAGATGGCAAAGATTTCAAACTTCAGCCATGGGACTGGGCGTACTACGCAGAAAAAGTACGTAAAGCCAAATATGACTTAGACGACAACCAAGTTAAGCCGTATTTTGAAATGAATACCGTACTAAACGATGGCTTGTTCTTCGCCATGAACAAACTGTACGGCATCACGATTAAACCACGCAATGACTTACCGGTATGGCACAAAGACGTGTCAGCTTATGAAGTCTTTAACAAAGACGGTAGCTCAATTGGCTTATTCTATCTAGACCCATACGCTCGCCAAGGTAAACGTGGCGGCGCCTGGATGGACGAACTTGTCACCCAGTCATTCTTGCAAAACACTAAGCCTGTGGTCTATAACGCGCTGAATATTCCTAAGCCAGCCGAAGGTCAGCCAACACTGATGACATTCGACGAAGTTAACACCATGTTCCACGAATTTGGCCATGCTATCCACGGATTGTTCTCACAAGTTAACTACCCTAGCCTAGCGGGCACAGCAACCGCGCGTGACTTTGTTGAGTTTCCATCACAAGCTAATGAAGACTGGAGCGTCGACCCACAAGTGCTTGCCAATTACGCTAAGCACTACCAAACGGGCGAACCAATCCCAGCAGAGTTACTCGCAAAAGTATTAAAGTCACACACCTTTAACCAAGGCTTTAATACGGTTGAATACCTAGCCGCTGCGCTACTTGATATGGAATGGCACTCTATTGCTGCTGGAACTGAAATCACCGACGTTACGGCCTTTGAACAACAAGCACTGGCTAAACACGGTTTAGATTACACGCCTGTACCACCTCGCTACAAAACAACCTACTTTAGCCACAGCTTCGCTGGCGGCTATTCAGCAGGTTACTATGCGTACCTATGGACTGAAGTGTTTGCTGCTGACTCATTCTCTTACATGATGTCAAATGGTGGATTAACCCTAGAGAATGGCCAAAAGTACCGTGACACAGTGTTGTCAAAAGGTAACAGCCAAGATCTGATGCAAGACTACATCGACTTTACCGGTAAAAAACCCACTACCGACGCCTTATTAAAGCGCCGTGGTTTGGTTAACTAATCACGAAAAAGTCATTAGCCTCTCGACTTTGGTAACTCACCCCGTCGAGAGGCTAACTAATAATAAAAGTGTCACCAGGGTAATACAGGATAAATATTGCGCAACCGTGAGCTTATTTGTGTCATTTTGCACATTTGTTGTGCCATTAAACACCTCAAGGCTTTACATTTTCGCCAATACCCTTATTATCCACCCTGTTCGGAGGGATGGCAGAGTGGTCGAATGCACCGGTCTTGAAAACCGGCAACGGTTTATCCCGTTCTAGGGTTCAAATCCCTATCCCTCCGCCACATTTAAATAAAAAGGCCTGCTATTTATAGCGGGCCTTTTTATTGGGCGAAAGATAGGACTTTAAACCCAGGGTTCCTATTTATTACAAGCAAGCTATCCCTCCGCCACATTCAATGAAAAAGCCTTATCAGAAATGATAGGGCTTTTTTGTGTCTGTAGCATTTAAACCCACGGGTTCCTCTTTATTACAAGCAAGCTATCCCTCCGCCACATTTGACTACCAAAAATATCAACCCATGCACTTTTTTATATAGACATTTAGACTATTGATTTCAAATGAAATGCACATTAATTCAAGGTTTGTTCAATACTTTAATCGTGCTGGCTCGTTTTGTTGCTGTAAAACAGAAAAGATTAGAAGATTCACATCAAAGGCATAGCAATAAAATATGAAATAAATCAATTACTTATGCGGCCTAATTTATTATTCGATCCATTCAATAAAAGTTAGTGCGTTAAGGATTCATTTTGAATACCTTTTAATAGCTTGTATGGCTTTATCCTTTGCTGTTTATACGGAAACCACATTTAATAACGTAAACGAACTTGAGCCATCGTCAGAGCATGATGTTGATATGCTACGCGTAATAGACCTGAAGCAAGGTCATCATGAGATAACACAGATCAAACTTGCCGATAAGGAAAATAGCATGTCGAGTCAGTTTGTTAATTTTTGGAGTAAACAACCCTTACCTGATTATCCGTAAATTAACGATATACCACTATCTGTGATTGCTTCCATAGAAAATCACTAATAAGCCTGCGTATCTGTTTTTTCGCGAATAAAGATCCAAAATATGGGGCGAACTATGGCAAGGTTGGACGCACGTTTTCCCACACAGAAAACTGTATTGGCGCAAAACTGCGAACACTAGGTACAGTTTGATGAACCAGAATGGGTGATTAAGGAGCTTTTGTTACTCACCTCGACGCTGGATAATAGATGGGATAAATCGTTAAAAACGGGTTTACTTCAACTCTGTAATATCAAATTAGCCATGTGTTTTGCTAACAAGGCAGATAGCAAAATATAGGGTTGTTTGATAAGCTTTATTATCCAGAATTGAGGTTACTTATGCCGACGTTGGACAAACACTAACGAGCAAAGGCTGCACCGCGCGCCAGCGTTGGGCGAAAATATCAACCACGAGGATCTGGCGAGTCGTGTTATCTTAAAATTATCCATACAAAACTAGGCTCTCTATGTTAACGATACTGACATTTTGTACGCTATTGATCCTACTAGCTACTTTGTTGCCTTTGTCGCGACATCCGCATTGGATTGTCAGGGGCATGGATTTCCCTCGATTGCAGTTGACGATATTGGCAACGGTGCTGTTGATCGCTGATGTTGTTTTTCTCGACACTCAAATGATCAATACACAGGCACTGATTTTGGTCACTATGCTGTGTTTAATCTGGCAGTTGTGCTGGATATTGCCTTATACTTTTTTATTTCCCAAGGAGGTCAAAACCTCCACTGAATTCAATGCCGACAATCAACTCAGCATTATCACATCGAATGTACTCACACCAAATCGCAATGCAGAAGCGTTGATCCAGCTGGTTAACAAGCATAAGCCTGATGTACTAGTCACACTGGAATCCGACCAATGGTGGGAAAACAAACTTAAGATATTAGAAACTGACATGCCCTACAGCATCAAATGTCCTCTGGATAACCTTTATGGTATGCATGTGTTTTCACGCTTGCCGTTAGGCGAGCAAGAAATCTGCTATTTGGTTGAGAAGGATGTTCCATCGATACATGCAACATTAACGTTACGTACGGGAGATCACATTCGCGTGCACTTTCTCCATCCAGCGCCCCCAAGCCCAACAGAAAACGCTGAATCGGCGGAGCGAGATGCTGAATTGGTGATAGTGGCTCGAAGTGTAGCCGAGAGTGACCAACCTGTGATTGTAACCGGTGATCTTAACGATGTGGCTTGGTCTGCCACAACTCGTCTTTTTCGTAAAATTAGTGGCCTGCTTGATCCGCGCGTGGGGCGTGGAGCATTTAACACTTTTCACGTGGATTACTCGCTCTTGCGTTGGCCTTTGGATCATTTGTTTCACAGTCGGCATTTTACTTTGCAAAACATTCAACGCTTACCTTCGATTGGTTCGGATCATTTCCCTCTACTGACTAGGCTCTCATTTACTCCGTCGCAAAGTACCAACCAGGAAGGTATTAAAGCCGGTGCTTGTGAGCATGAGTGGGCCAAAGCAGTATCAACAGAGCAGAAAGTGAGTAAGAATGATGTGCCGAAGCCTGGAGAAGCACCCTAAGCAACAATAGCGAGATTGATGAACATATACTTAAAAAATAACTGTTTATTGCCTAATCTCACTTATGAGGTAATAATATCACCTCGAATTTGGTGGCCAATAATGAGTGAGCTATTACTAACCTCCCCTTAAAAAGCAAATTTCTATCTTTAAATAATACTAAATAGTATTGACTAGGTATCGACCAAGCCTAACAAACGATTTATGCCTCGCACACAGCGTAACTCATAAAGACAATACGACAACACTAGAGGATGACAACAATGTACAAACAGATTTCAATTATTACACTCAGCATGATGCTGTTAATGGGTTGCTCTGGCACTGTACCTACATTGGGCTTAAATGATGGCCAATTAATGCCATGCCCTGACTCGCCAAACTGTGTCAATAGTCAACAAGCAGCAGATGAAGAACATTTTATAGCACCGATCGATTTCATCGGAACGCAGCAACAAGCGAAAGTGCGCCTTTTACACATATTAAAGGCCTCGGAGCGAACAAATATCGTCGTGGTTGAGGAAAATTATATTCGAGTTGAGTTTACCTCTCAGGTATTGCAGTTTGTTGACGATGTTGAGTTTTATTTCCCATCTACAATATCCGATAAAATATCCATACATGTCAGATCAGCTTCACGTATCGGACACTCTGACTTTGGTGTTAATCGGGAGCGAATAGAACAAATTAGAAATAAATTTAACGCATATGAACAACAATAAAAAATTTACAAACGTAATTTATATAGGTAATAGTGGTTTAGCTTTTGTCAGTCCAATTTTAGCTAAAATGGACTCGATGGAAGCTATCATTTCTCTGGAAATTGACAGAAAATTTATCGGGGATCCCCAATAACGAAACGTTATTGATTTCGTAAGTGCCATTAGTTTCAGGTCCATTATCTGTAACCTCATCAACTGTGACCTCTTAAAAGTCAGGAGTAAGAATGAATAATAAAATTATTGGGATCGTGCTTGTTATTGCGGGTATTTTTTTAGCTATGTGGGGCTACAATATTTATGATTCAGCGGGCTCTCAATTTAGCCGAGCGTTAAGTGGTGATGCGCCTATTGAAGCTTGGGCAGGAATGGTGGGGGGTATCATTTGCGTGTTAATTGGTATCACAAAATTAAAGTAAATTTGTTGTGGTTAAACACTTAGCAAAGTATTTGACGATAATAAGGCGTTAACAATAAATATTATTTATTGTTAACGCCTTATTATGCCTATTTATATGCAAGGTTATTTGTTGCAAGAACTGCACATTAACGTCGAGCATACAGCTAAACTTATCTTTTAAAACAAGTTGTTAAATAACCAATGCTCATTCTGTAACTATTGGGATCGATGCAGGCTGCAGTAAATAGTCACTGCAATCTTGCTTTAGGCTGTCATCTAAATAACATTACTCACTCAGCTTATCATCAAGTAAATCTAATCTATCTTGTCCCCAAAATTGCTCTTTTTCATACACATAAGCTGGCACACCCAACAAACCTTTCTCGATAGCGTCTAAGGTGTTGGCTTCGTATATTGCATCGATATCGGCTAATAGCGCTTGCTGTAAAACACTGTCTGCATCGATATTAACCGAGGTTAATATTTGTCTAATAACTGCCTCATCAGCAATGTTTTGATCTGCAGC
The DNA here is from genome assembly GCF_040310145.1 of Shewanella sp. S1-49-MNA-CIBAN-0167. Classification (NCBI taxonomy): domain Bacteria; kingdom Pseudomonadati; phylum Pseudomonadota; class Gammaproteobacteria; order Alteromonadales; family Shewanellaceae; genus Shewanella; species Shewanella sp. S1-49-MNA-CIBAN-0167. The sequence continues at coordinate 13,257 of NZ_JBEOPO010000027.1, forward strand.
CCAACATGCTGCCAGCACATTGCCGACAAACTCGCTGACCTCTTGCCCAGCTTGCTGTAATACAATCGTGCACTTATCTGCCAAACTAGGGTCTGCAGGGAAAAAAACCGGATGTAGACTAAGCGGTAATTGGCGCTTTTTTGCCCAGCGAGCTAGCTCTATTAAGCGATAGTCTTGTCGAGCTTGTGGGCGCTGTTTTACAGGCAGCACACCTAATACCGCAAATAATTTTGACAGTTTAATGGGCTTATAGTTTATCCCTAAGTGGTACTTATTTGCCAACGAGATAAAGGTGTTGTGGCCTAAATAAGTATAAGGAGAGAGGCTAGTAAAGTAATAATCTATTGCTGTTGTCATGGTTGGCACTACCTTTATGTTAATGGGATAATTAACACGACCCCATGATTTCATTTTAAATTCATCTTGAACATACTGTATTCGGTGCTGGGTAATCGCTACTCAAACTATAGCAGGTGTTGGCAGGTTTAATAACTCAGATGACATCAGAAGATAGTCACGCTTTACACCAATAGAAATATTGCATTGAAAGCTAGTAGGCCCATAAAAAAAACGCGAGTAGTACAGTTATATCTGCTGACGTTATTGCAATAACTAAGCTTAACGTAACACCAAAACACCACTCATTTGTACAATATCATCTTATATTGCAACTGGACGTAATGTCTATTTAGCTTTTTTTATCCCATGTTGATTGAGATAAACAAGCATGAATCATGGCACACGTCGACGAGTGTTATCTGTAATCATTTGCCTAATAAAGGCGCTAACACGGTTAACTGGCCATCTATGGGTTCTGTTATGGTTAAGCCTAAAATATGGGCGATAAGAGGATATAAATGGATGTTTTCAGCATTGGCTATGGTGACTTGATTAAACGCGGGTCCTTGAGCATATAACACAGTATTCATGTCGGTAATCACATTGGCATCGTAGCCGTGCTTACCAATGCGCCCTGCCCGTGCATCGCTACTAGTAATGTAGTGTTGATTACTGATCAGTACCGCATCTTCAATAGAGGGATTCGCGCTAAAGTGTAAATTGGCCGGTATATCTTGCTGACGATAAAACTGTAAACCGGGTACCTTTTGGGTTAATGCTTCTAACGCGGCTAAGTCTTGCTGTTTGTTTTGCCCTGTCGCAGTCACTAACGAAAATGCGGCATCGTTGTTAAAGCTAAATTTATCTTTTAACGTTTCATTGCCAGCAAACAGTTTGTCGGTATATACACGTTCAAATCCGTCAACCTTAGTCATGCCATGGTCGGAGGTGATAATTACATTCACTTTAAAGGGTAAGGCTTTTATTCCAGTCAGTAATTGCCCTATGGCTTGGTCAACGTTCTGCACTGCTTGGTAGGTGTTATCTGATGTTGGACCATAGAGATGCCCGGCAGTATCAACGTCTGAAAAATACAAGGTCACAAATTGTGGACGCTGATCTTCGGCCAAATTAAACCACTGTAACACCTGCTGTACTCGTTGATTATTTGCCGCATCATCTTTGTAAGGCAGCCAATAATCTGGACGGTGACCCGCAATTTTGGCTTCTGAACCTGGCCAAAAATAGCTGGCACTTTTTAACCCTTGTTGACCCGCTAATGACCATAATGGAACCCCATGGTAAAAGCGGCCATCGGTCAAAGCTTGTTTAATATTCAACCCATAGGGCTGCTGCAGAGTATGGTTATAAAAACGGTTTGACACTATGCCGTGATGGGCGGGATACAAACCTGTGACTAAGGTAATGTGGTTAGGAAACGTTACCGTGGGAAACGATGGCTTAAAGCGAGTCACTTGCGCTGCATGGCGAGCAAATTCGCTCAGATGTTTGGGTTTATGCAGACGGTTGTAATCGTATCGATAGCCATCAATAGAAATCAGCAAAACATAGGGTTTCTCGGGCTGTGCTATTGCGGCTTCAATTGGCTGAGCCAATAAAAAAAAGCTACTCACACTGAAAAATATGCAGCTAATAACGACACTTATGATGGCAATTACACGCATTGTGATTTACTCAATAAATCTAAAGAATATCGGCTAATAATATCAATTAAACATGACAGCTTTATTGATCTTTATGCTGTCTTTTTTCAATATTTTGAGCCTCACTCAATGCTATGTCTAAATTGTAAATAGGCCGTGGTAATGGCTTGTGCATCTTCGATGTGCGGGTAGTGGCCTAAGGTTAGCATTTCAGTGACATTGGCATTGGGGATCAAATCTCGATAATGATCGATCATATGCTGACCCGAGATCGGATCGAGCGCTCCGGCGATCAGCTTTATCGGTATCTTACTGTTGATAATGGCACCCACCCAACGCTCACGGTATTGTTGTCGCTGAGTAATGTAGTGAATCAATTTATGCATCACCGACAAACCGTCATTGTGGGTTAATAATTGCCATAGAGTGTCGATCGCTTCTGGCGAAGGTGGTGTCGACGGCCCAAATATGTGTTGTAGATTATTGGCAAACTTTTGTTTGTTGATCAGTTTAGACACCAAAACCCCTAACGGCGACAACAACAACTTCTGAATGAATAGCGGTTTATGGGTTTCAGGAAACAAACCACCATTTAAAAAGCACACACTCTCGATGGTCAATGGACTACAGCCGTCAATTTGCCTCGCTAACAACTCTTGCGCGACAGTGTCACCGTAATCATGAGCTAAAATATGATATTCACTGACACCTAGCTTGTATAAGCATGCCTGATAAATATCGGCTTGGTCGCTTATTAAATATGCCGAATTTTTGGGTTTATCTGATAAGACAAAACCCAACATATCCAGAGTGATCACATAATAGTGCTGGGTTAATTCATACCACATGCCTTCCCAATCCCAACTGGCGCTAGGAAAACCATGAATGAGCAATAATGCAGGCGCCTTACAATCCCCCGCTTGACGGGTAAAAATTTGCTGACCGTTAATGAGAAGGTATTGTCCCTGCTGCTGCCACTCGCTCAATTGGATCATCGTTTCGTTATCCCTTCATTGATAGTTTATGTGCCGTAGAGTTATATCTCTTATCTGGAGTTGAGGTTATATATTGTGTTAATTAACTGACTCTATACTAAAAGGCAGTGATATTATCTCTGACTAACAATATCAAATAGCCAATTCCAATTATCTAATATCAATAGCCAATAGCAATGATTGGCGCGGGAGCATCGGTGTTAACAGATCCGTTATTTTGGTTAGTGGCTATTCCGGCAGTGTTAATCACTGGTATGTCAAAATCAGGTTTTGCTGGCGGTGCAGGCGGATTAACCGTCCCGTTGTTGGCATTAGCGATTAGCCCAGCAACCGCGGCAGCGGTGATGTTACCGTTATTAGTTTACATGGATTTTTTAAGTGTGCGTTCTTGGTGGGGAAAACACAATACCGCGCAATTGTGGATTTTATTGCCTGCTGCCATTGTCGGTATCGTGGTGGCTTATCTGTTATTTGATCAACTTAACGAGCAATATTTACGCGGTATATTAGGAGGGATTTCGTTAGGGTTTGGTATTTATGGCCTCACTTTAGGTGAATGGTCACAAGGTAAACCGTCCTCGTTCATTGGCCAAGTTTGCGGCACTATTGCAGGCTTTACTAGCTTTGTAGCCCATGCCGGCGGGCCACCATTAAATGCCTATTTAATTCCACTGCGTTTAGCCAAAACAGAATACTTGGGCACTGCGGTAGTCTTTTTTGCAGTGGTAAATATGGTCAAGTTAATTCCCTACAGCATGCTGGGACAAATCAATGGTAGCAATTTATTGATATCTGTATCGTTGGCGCCTATCGCTTGGATTGGGGTAAAACTGGGGCTGCGTATTCAAGATAAATTTAACGACAAACAGTTTAAGAAAATCATTCTCAGTTTAATGATAATAGTCGGTTTACGATTGCTGTGGACTGCATTAATGGCATAACTGTCCTTATAATGAAGCCATAACTATGGTCATATCAGTCCCTATAATAAATGCCATAACGATGGCCATATCGGTTCCTATAATGAATGCCATAACGATGGTCATATCAGTCCCTATAATGAATGCCATAACGATGGCCATATCGGTTCCTATAATGAATGCCATAACGATGGCCATATCAGTCCCTATAATGAATGCCATAACCATGGCCATATCTGTCCCTATAATGAATGCCATGATATTGATGATATGATATTAATTTTACCGTATTGATTTCAAAATATTGATGACATCGTCATGCCTAATAACGTCATTTAAGTTTACCAATATAAAGAAGGGAAGATATGAGTGCTGATAATCGCTATTTTTATGAACCAAGCAAAGGCCATGGTCTACCACATAACCCACTAAATGCCATTATAGGCCCGCGCCCAATTGGTTGGATTGCCTCTCGTAATGCCCAAGGCCAGCGAAACCTCGCGCCTTATAGTTTCTTTAACTGCTTTAATTACGATCCGCCCATTATCGGTTTTGCCAGTACCGGCTGGAAAGACAGCGTCGCCAATATTGTTGAAACCGGCGAGTTTGTGTGGAACTTAACCACCCGCAGTTTAGCCGAGCAAATGAATCAAACCTCTGCGGCATTACCTCATGGCACCGATGAATTTGAATTTGCAGGATTAACCCCAATAGCAGGCAACATAGTTAAGGCTGATCGTATTGCACAAAGCCCTGTTAGCTTCGAATGCAAACTGTCGCAATGCATCCAGCTAACGGCAGCAAATGGTGACAAAATTGATAGCTGGCTAGTGTTAGGTGAAGTCGTGGCGGTGCATATTGAAAAGCACTTACTCAGCGCCGAAGGGATTTATCAAACGGCATTAGCTGAACCGGTATTACGTGCTGGCGGTCCATCTGCCTATTATGGTATTTCAGACCAGTTACGCTTTGATTTACACCGCCCAACGGTGTAAGCCACTCATAAATATGACTTAACAACAAAGTTGCCATTGGCAGCCTTGTTGTTGAAAAGAATAAAATAGTCTCTTCACTACCTTTAATATCATGATTTTTTAGTAAAATAATATCAAATTGACTATATCCTCAACCAGTCTTGGCTAGCATGTTAGCGAATATTTAATTGAACCAACAAAATTTGTTACTATTATTACAAGACTAAGGTCGCGATTAAAAAATCATATCGATAACATCACTAACACGAGAACACCTTGAGTATTCCACCTAATATACTAACGCGAATTACCCATGCCCTAGGTGCAACTTCGCTAGATCATATCGAGAAAATACAGCCGCTTTGGGGAGGGTATGGTCAGCTATTTCGAGCCTATGTCACTGGCAAGCCATACCCGTCTGTGATTGTAAAATATATCTGTTTCCCTCAACCAGAATCACATCCTAAAGGTTGGAACACGCCGCTGTCGCATCAACGTAAATTGCGGTCGTATCAAGTAGAAGTTAATTGGTATCAACACTATGCTAATGCCCATGCAGAGCACTCAATGTGCCCGTTGCCCCGTTGCATACATGTCGACCAACAAGCCGATGAAACCCTATTAATATTACAAGATTTATATAACATCGGTTTTACCCAAGTAAGAAAAACTGCCACACCCGCGACTGTGCGCGAGTGTTTAACCTGGTTGGGACATTTTCATGCTAAATACATGCATGTCGAGCCTAATGGGCTTTGGCCTATAGGCACTTACTGGCATCTAGGCACCCGACCGGATGAATTAGCCGCCCTACCCGAAAGCCCGCTTAAGTCAGCGGCTCACCTTATCGACCAAGCGCTGAGGCAATCTAAGTACCAAACCTTGGTACACGGTGATGCAAAATTAGCTAATTTTTGCTTTAGCCCAGATGATCGCGCCGCTGCGGTAGACTTTCAATATATTGGTCAGGGCTGTGGCATGAAAGACGTGATCATGCTGTTAAGCAGTGTGCTGAACTATCGAGAGCCAGAAGCCTTAATTAATGACCATCTTAATCATTACTTTGCCGCTTTAACGCAAGGACTCATAGCGTTTCACCCTCAAATAAATCCGCTTGATGTACAACAGCAATGGCGGCCTTTATATTGCGTGGCTTGGGCTGATTTTCAGCGTTTTGTCAAAGGTTGGAGTGTTGAGCATTGCAAAATTAACCCTTATACCGAATCGCTAACCGAGCAGGCGATTAAGCAACTTACTATGGTGTAATACCAATAAGTGTAAATTAATTAACCACCTATTTGTCACGATTGGCTAAGGCGACTATTGCCGTCGACAGCTTACAAACACAGTCGTAATGGTTGCCCTACCTCAACTTAACCTCAACTCGGGTTAAGCATGGGGTAAATAGGTAAAAATTAGCATAGTTCATCTATTTCATATCAAACTTGCCATTTGTTTAGCTAACAAGCCGTTTTCACGTGTTAACCGCGGGGTCAATAGTTAACCTATTGCAAGTCAATGCAACTCAGATAGCATAACAAATGGCTGTCTGATAATCGTTTCTTGTCTTAAGCAGAGTTTACTTAGTAACATCGATACGAATATTATCGCTTAAGGTTTCAAGTTGAGATACTAACAGCGCTTTGGTCACGTTCTCCGGTAACCTTAACGTCATCTTAGCGCTATATACCGTTTTACCTAAACTGCTTACTTGCACACGATAACATTCTTGGTGATCAACACTCACATCAAGGTCTGATAAAATTTCATTAATATCATGGGTTAAACCCGAACGATCATTGCAATCTAAAGTGAGTTTACACTCTGTAGATAAATGTATAGATTGATGTTCAAACTCAGCATAGACAAAAGTCAATTGCGAAAACTGCTGCTCTAATGCTTGTTTTAAGGAAGCTTCCTTATCGACATCTATCATAACCCGCATCATTGCAACAAATTGCCCGTCGAGTTTGATGACTTTACTGGTTTCCCAACTTGCGCCTATTTCACGGCTGACTTGAGCAAGTGATTGCAGAAGATTGGGCTGTAAAGTGCCTAATACCGTAGTGATAAACTTATGTTGCATATAACCTCCGATGATAAATAAACCAAAATGATTTTGACCTATTTAATGTGGTTTTAGTTAAGAGCTAACCACAGATTAACTATCATTAGAAAGCTAATCTATGACCTAGGAAACAAATTAGATAATTTGAATTCGCCCAACAATACCTTAAAGAGCCCTCAATATACTCGGTCATTGTCCGACTCATGCCAATGACAATTGCGGACAGCAAATTAACATTATCACCAATTTTGGGGGTAGTTGAACTCAGCGACCAAGACATACCGATAGAGTAAGCAATCGATCTTGCGGATACCGGATTGCTTCAGTCCAAAATTAGCGCCCGAAATAAGGTGATATTGAGTGAATCATAAGCCGATAGACACCGAAAATGGCGCTGGCATCAATTAACATTAACTGACATTAACTGACAACAACCTCTGTCACGACACACTTTTTAGCATTAAAAGAAACTTTATTAACGTTTTGTAGCCTTAATCAAGTTTAGCTCATTAACCCAAGCATGATCACAAATATCTGCGGCTTTAACCCATTATTGCTGCGGCGAATTGGCGATTATTTAGGCGATACATTATGGGGGTCACGCTTACCACTCAAACGGTGAATACCATCACCCTCATTGTAAGATGTCTGTCTATCTAATTGAATTCAAATAACTTCCTACAATATTAATTTTCATTCAAATATGCCAATTACTCACAACGAGTTTAAGTAATTGTTTTTAATGATAATTTATTATTACATTTTACAATACTGCTACCTCTTCAGGCATATTGCGACCCCGGCCCCCTTTCTCTAGAATGCGCGCCTTACGCTATAAAGATACAGATTAACGCTCACTGAATCGACAGGATTCAGTGACCTTTACACTAGGGGAACTTAATGTCTACAAAACTGGCCAACCCAGCGCCACTGGGATTAATGGGCTTTGGCATGACCACCATTTTGCTGAATATTCACAATGCGGGTTACTTTCCAATTGATTCGATGATCCTTGCGATGGGGATTTTTTACGGTGGCATTGGCCAAGTGATTGTGGGCATCATGTGCTTTATGCGCGGCGATACCTTTGGCACAACAGCATTTACTTCCTACGGTTTGTTTTGGTTGACTTTAGTTGGGCTAATATTAATGCCAAACATGGGTGTTGCCGCCAGTCCCGCTCATTTTATGGGCTGGTATTTAACCTTATGGGGCATATTTACCGCCTTTATGTTTGTCGGGTCTTTACGATATCCACGAGCAAAACAAGTGATATTTGGTTCATTGACGGTGTTGTTTTTCTTACTGGCTGCACACGACTTTACCGATAATGCCCTGCTTGGCACTATCGCAGGATTTGAAGGTATTTTCTGCGGAGCAAGTGCCATTTATTTTGCTATGGCGCAGTTACTGAATGCCGAATACGGCCGTACTATTTTGCCCGTGGGTGAAGTCACTCAGACCAAACAAGTCACGCTCAACTCAATAAAAATATAACGGGTAGTCACTAGGGCCGGTAGATCTTTGAAGGTGAATGCTGCTGCATTTTGTGGCAGTTTTATCCAAGGCAGAGCTTATGACATGTCGTTGTTATACATTAATAAGCGATAACGCAGTACAAAGAAGCCACAAACGCAGCCCGAAGGGTTCGGCTAAACGGTCGTCCTTATTTGTAAGCGAAGAGTTTGTGCTAGGTATTAGCGTACAATGCTAGGCGCCGCATTTTTATTCAAAGCGCTAAACCGTTTAGCCCTTTGAACACGAAAGGTCAACAAGCCCTAGACACTAGAAGGTCGATGCATTTGCATCGACCTTTTTATTGGGTTTGATTAATGCACTAAGCGACAACCACACACGGTATTGCTAGGTTGAAACAGGACCACCGCATAATCTTTTGCTTCGTCTCGCTCAATAACTTGAAGCGATAACGAATGCAGCCCTTTTTTATTTAAATTTAAACTACTGACATAAGACAAGTACGCTAAATGCTGTGGCACTTTTGAGTTGTGACTCGCCAGGAATTCTTTTTTGGTGGTCACTGAAATATCGTAGATTTGATTTTCGGTATCAATTCTATCCACAGTTCCTTTCATTGATAATGTACCCGCCAAATTACCCTCGTAGTCAAAATAACGATAATTAATCTGAGCTTGGCCTTCATTGGAGACTAAATCGACTAATAAATAATGACGTTGGTCTTGTGCCGCGCTCTTACGATGAAATAATTCTGAACTGCAACTGAGCATAAAACTTGGCACACGTGTAGTAAGTCTATAAATAATTCCCATACTGGCCAGCAATAACACTAAGATCATAATATTAATAGCCCACAATCTACTTCTAGTCATACTATTATTACTCCAAATGCTGACTTGTTTGGGCTAGCTGTGCGTTAATCGTGTCACAAATATTCACCTGCTTGAGCCAATCACGATTAACAAACTGTTTAGGCTGCCTTAAATCACTGATTTTTAAATTACGAATAAGAGACTGCCCTAAGAGATCTCCCCGCAAGGTAATGTTCAATACTTGCTTGTCGTGAGACAATGATAAATAAACTCTTTCCCAACTGCTCACGTCACAATCGGCAAAGCTTTGCTGTATTTGTTGCCCAAGTTCAATCAACTGCTCATTGTTGGTTCTTGATGGGGCATAGAGCATCACATCAACGGTACTTCCAGATAAGAGTTTAACGGTATTGACACTCAAAGGCGGGGTTGGTGTAACAATAGGCTGCATCAGTTTCACTGCAGCAATGCTACAAACGATTAGTATTATTGCCGTTACGATTAGTAATCCAGAATGACGGCGAATAATCGACGGTAATACACTTGCTGTTTGCTTACGAGGACGATGATGCCGCAGTAAGTAGCCCTGACCTTTAACCGTTTCAATAAGAGATTCCTGCTGTGGCCCAAAAAAAGACCGCAATGTAAATATGGCTCGCGCCACCGAAGCACTGCTTAAATGCGATTTATCACCATAGCCAGATTCTAATAAGGGTTTAGCAACAACTTTGCCTTGATACTCGACCAATAATGTCAGCACATGTAGCTCTGCTCGGGGAAGGTGCCACACCACGCCACTTTCCTGATTGATCAGATCACCTTTGTCGATATCAAACCTGCAATGGCCCAATTGCATATCAACTGCCTCAATACTGTTAACAATTGATAAAGTGTATGCAGAAAATCTTATGAAATCTGTGATCCCGATATCTTCACACTATTATTCCTTAAATTTTGTAAGGTGTAATGACTAACAATGATGTAATTGAGACGTTAATCACATAATTTCATGATGTTAATTTCAATAAATACACAGATAAATATGCATAAATCTTATAAATAATAAGACTACTGTCACAAAAAAAGCGCTTTTGGTATTTATTTTTGACCGTCATAGTCAGTGTTTATTAGCTAAATTTAATGGTTTTTTAAAAACAGTTTTATCGGGCATAAATCACACCATTAATAACCCTATTGATTATTGTTAGGTCATCGCGTTGCTGCCGACATTCAGGCCAGCAACGAATGTCAAAACAAGCCTAAGCCATAACAAATATTAGCGCTTGAATATAACAACAATGATATAGAGGGTAACCACAATGAGCATAAATAGACGCCAAGCATTAACAAAAATTATTGGATTAAGCACCGCAGCTGCTGGGGCAACACTATTAGGTACATCGGCATTTGCCGCCACCGATGAAGCCGGTAACTACCGCTTAGAGTTAGGTGAAAAACTCAAATATGTACCTTTAGATGCAATGGCAACCGCTAAGTTAGCCTATGAAACTGGCGGCGGCTGTATGCACCAAGTTTTCCATGCCATTATCACTATGCTTGCAGCATCTACCAGTGCTGATGCCAGCAAATTTGCCACCATACCAACAGCATTAGCCGGTTATGGTTGGGCAGGGGTTGTGGGTCAAGGAACACTTTGTGGAAACTTGAATGCATCGGGTATGTTAATCAATTTCCTAGATGACATTAATGGCCAAAACAGTGCCATTATTGGTGCTTCATTCCGCTACTATGAAACGACAGATTTGCCTTTATCCTCTGCTGAGTTTATTGCTGGGATTGGTTCTACGGAAGAGAAATCATTAGAAGTCGGTGCAACCTCAATCGCTAATAGCCCACTATGCCATTCATCTATTAGTAATTGGTCTGCAGCATCAGGTAAAGTGTTTGCACTCAAAGGTGAGCGCTGCAAACGCCTTTCTGCCAGCATGGCTTATCATATTGTTGATCTGCTAAACCGCGCTTATGGCGGCGAAGATATTTCAGTATTACCAGAAGCTAAACCGTCTGTAGAAGCGCAAGCGTGTCAGTCTTGTCATGGCGTGACCGAAACCATGGGTTCTGCCGCCAGCGTGAAAAGTGATATGGAATGCACCACTTGTCATACCGGCCATTACAATTAAGGAGCGCATGATGAAAGTTAAATATCTCAGCGCCATATTAGCCAGTTCATTGCTAATGTTTGGCTGTAATAGTGATAACGATGACGACGTGGCTGTTATTGATCCACCAGTAGTTGTTGTACCTCCAGTTGTTGTACCGCCAGTTGTTGTGCCGCCAGTAATTGATGGCGTTAGTATCGATGATGCCAGCAGCGTAGTGGTTAAACTCGACACATTTGATGCCACCACTGGCGCACTATCATTCACCGTTGCCAATAGTGACGGCGAAGCACTCACTAACGTAGCCGATTACGATATTGTGTATTTTGGCTTTCCCGACCCAGCCTCAGCGTCAACCAAACCCAAGGCTTGGAAACGTTGGCATGTCACCCAAAGCTATCAATGCGACAGTTCAACTAGCGATGAGTGCACTGGAACATTGGAAGCCACCGACACAACCGGTACATATACGTTTAATGTCCATGACCTCGACTTACAAAGCAAAGCATCGGATAATGCGACGCTGCTTTACCAGGTCGCCATTAAAATCAATGGCACACTGGCAAGTAATGATATTGAGTTAATTAGCGCCACTAATTAATCGTCATTGAGCCTACCCCCCTAGCTAATGGCGCGAAAAGATCACTCGCGCTCATTTGCTTCAGGCTATTTTGCCGCAGTACTTCACTGCGGCAATTTTTTCATTATTGGGTAGGTTAAACATCGATGCACTAATGTGAACATCACTGTGAGAATTAGCGTAAAAATCAACGTTGAATTCTAAAATATAAAAAAGGGCTTCAGCAGCACTGAAACCCTTTCTTTATTAATCACTAACCAAGTTTTTTAACGCAGCTGCTGCATTAAGTAAGCGTAAACCATTGAGCTTAACTCGGCAGCTTGAGTGTTATCTGCCGCGCCAGCATGGCCGCCTTCGATGTTCTCAAAATACAACACATCAATGCCCATATCTGCCATTTTAGCCACCATTTTACGCGCGTGTGCAGGATGAACCCGATCATCACGTGTTGAGGTAGTAAAAAACACTTTAGGGTATGTAACCCCTGGTGTTAAATTATGATACGGCGAGTAGGTTTTAATATACGCCCACTCTTGTGCAATATCAGGATTACCGTATTCACCCATCCAGCTGGCACCTGCTAATAACTTATTGTAGCGTTTCATATCCAATAACGGCACTTGACACACTACGGCGTTATATAGCTCAGGGCGACGAGTAAATGCAGCGCCCACTAGCAAGCCACCATTACTACCACCTTGAATGCCAAGATGTTTGCTTGAGGTGATTTTACGGGCAATTAAGTCTTCTGCAATGGCTTCAAAATCTTCATACGCTTTATGACGATGTTGTTTTAACGCCGCTTGATGCCAAGCGGGGCCGTATTCGCCACCACCACGAATGTTGGCAAGCACGTATACACCGCCCTGCTCTAACCAGTTTTTGCCAATAGTGGCCGAATAGGCCGGCAAGCGAGACACTTCAAAACCGCCATAACCGTAAAGTAACGTAGGGTTGCTGTTATCGAGTTTGATGTCTTTAGCCATCACCACAAAATAAGGCACTTTAGTGCCGTCTTTTGATTCGACAAAATACTGCTGGGTGACAAACTTATCGGCGCCAAATTGCTGTGGCATCGCTTTAATTTTATCTGTTTTTAAGCTTGCGCCATTTAAGCGATATAAACTGGCAGGCTCTAAAAAACTGGTGTAGTTAACAAAAAAGTCATCACTATCACGTTCAACATCAAACACACTTAAGGTGCCATTGGCTTCAAAGGGTACCGGCTTGCTTTGCCAATCACCTTTATCATTTTGCATGTAGCGTACAAGTTGGCTTTTTACATCATCTAACCAAGTGACAAAAATAGCATTCTGGCTAAATGACACTTGCGAAATAGAGGCGTGCTTCGTTGGCGATACCAATTCACTAAACGCTGGTTTTTGCGCAATCAGCTTATCGACTGGGGTGTAGACGATGGCACCTTGTTTAAAAGTACCTTTTTTAGTGACTAAATCACTTTTTAACTCAATATACAGCTGCCCCTTAAAGTAGCCTTTTAAATCTGCATCCTCAGGAATAGGCAGCGAGACCAGCTTTTTATTTTGATAAACATAATGTTTCGCAGTGTAAAAAGTTAAGCTTTCGGTGACAATATTCAGTGGTGTTTTATCATCAAACATCACATAACCCGACACCGCAACGGATGTTTTATCGCCTCTAAACACTAATTTAGCGGCAGACAATGGCGTACCGCGTTGCCACAATTTAACCACACTTGGGTAGCCTGAATCGGTCATGCTTTGCCCATCACCAAAATCAGTACCAACAAACACGCTATCTTTATCAATCCAGCTTAGCATTGACTTCGCCTCAGCCAACACAAACGGCTGCTGAGTACTGTCGACAAAAGATTTAGTGGTTAAATTAAATTCGCGTACTTCAGCAGCATCTGCACCCCCGCGAGACAAGGACACCAAGCAGCGCTCGTTTTGTGGATATTGGCATTCAATGCCCTTAAATACCCAATTAACCCCCTCGGCTTTACCGAGGGCATCAATATCAAGCACTGTTTCCCAGTTAGGTTGCGCTTTGGCGAATTCAGCTAACGTGGTACGGCGATAAATGCCACGCTGGTGGGTTTCATCTTTCCAAAAATTATACAAATAATCGCCAATGCGGCTGGCATAAGGGATACGCGCTTTATCGTTTAAGATCTCTAGGCTGTTTGCCACCAGATTATCAAAACCTGGGTACGCCTTAATGTGGGCCGCAGACAGGGCATTTTGCTGCTTAACCCATTCCATTGGCTTTGCGCCTTCAACATCTTCTAGCCAAATATATTTGTCTTCTTCTGCATGAACAGGTGTTGCCATAGTCATCGCACTCGCTATACATAATGGTATGATTCGCTTAAGCATTAAAATTTCCTTTTCATTATCTGCTCGCGGTATTTTATAAACTTGCCAATACTGTAATCCATTTAAACAGTGTTTAATCACTAAACTTGCGCAAACGATAGCAAGTTATGCCTAGCGGATTGACTGGTTAGCGTAATGAATATCACTGACAACGGCACGAAAATGGCCAGTCCCAATGAGATAATATGCCATAGCTAACTGAGCTTGTAAGCGTATTCAGCCTAAGAAAAGCATGAACGATGCAAATCTCAACACGGTTGTCTTACGCTAAAGTGCGCCATAGTAAGCGCGTCATTGGACTGCCTGAATACCCATGTCAAACACACTCTTGAATGCGTTTTTTGTGAGCAAAGCTAAGCGGCAACGCTGGACTAAACCTCAATATGGTTTTTACCTGCCAGTGATCATTATTGCAACACTATTATTGATGTTTACCTATGAGACTTTGGCAGTTTTCAGTCAATTTACGCAATTCTGTTTAGCGCATTTTGATTCACCGTGTATTCAGTTTTCAAGCTTATTATTCGTGCTGGCAATCGTTATTGTTGGCGTAATCCTCTTTACTCTCGTGCTGTGTTTACAATTGATTTTTTTGGCGAGAGATTGACTTGGTCACCCGGCAACATAATGGTGTAAACATCACTCAATGCTCACCATCTTTGACCTTATGGGATTGAATATATTATTCGGGTAAGGATCTACTGCCAATTTAGCTGACAAAGCAGGTATAATAATGCGCTAACTACAGCGACACTAAGACCGACATCATGGCCAAAACCGCAGCAGCATTACATATATTAGTTAAACACCAAACTCAAGCTGAAGACATCATCAAGCAGCTTAATAATGGCGCCAAGTTTGACGTGTTAGCCAAAAAGCATTCTAGCTGCCCTTCAGCTAAAAGTGGTGGTAACTTAGGTGAGTTCAAAAAAGGTCAGATGGTGCCACCATTTGACAAAGTGTGTTTCAACGGTGAATTAATTACCCCACACTTAGTCAAAACCAAATTTGGTTGGCATGTGGTGAAGGTACTTTATCGCACCTAGAAATACTCGTACCTAGAAATGGTCGATCTTAGAATGAGTCGCACCTAGAATAGTCGTTCTTAGCATGAGTCGCTCTTAGAATAAATCAGTCCAGAACAATCTTGTGATAAGTAAATGGTAAATAGTGGGCTTGATATCAATGCCCACTTTTCAAAACACCCTCGGTTTACAAAATTTACTCTCGCAGTTTGATCGACAGCTCACCGTCACGAATTTGAATATCATCCACACCATCGGCAAACGCATTCCAAAAGCCGCGATCGCCAAACTCACCCACCAAATTGACGTTTTTCATATTCCCAAGCCAGGCATTCGGGATAGGTACGCCCATTAAGCTCACGCCAACCAGAGCGACCACCGGGCGACGATTAGCGTCTAAATGAATATCTAGCCCTGTATTCACTCGTAAAATCTCCCCTGCCATAATCGGGAAATCTTCTGGGATGGGGATCAGCATTTTGGCGCTGGCTAAATTATTGGAAAAATCAATCGCGACACGCTGCGCAAAATCAGGATTGCGGCCAATCATTGAATTAACTTCTTTTTCACTAAAGGTCACCTGACGGTCGGCGTCAAATTCTCGATAGGCCTGTGGGGTTAACTCTGCGCTGTTATTATTGCCACGATTGCTTCGCTTGTTGGGATCTGACGATTGACTCACTTGAGTGCTAGGCTCAGCTTGCCAGCCCAATTGTGCCAGTTTATGGTCTAGCTGTTGAGTTTCTTTGGCCGTTAAGGTGACGGGGGTTAACGGCGACGGGAAGATATAAGTGCGGATAATAAAAAATGTTAATCCCACAGTCACCAACATGGTCGCTAAAATAATCAGCAGTAGTTTAACCCCAGACGCGCCACCTTGCCGACGGCATAGCGCCGAGATATTGATTAATGAAGCTCGCATTGACTCGCCTTTTTTTATTCTATGTTGGCCTATCATGGTAATGCTCTCTTTAGTTAAACAGCAACTATAAACTGAACATTGCAACGGATGCCCTCGTATAAAAGTATCATTACACCGCAGATAGCATGGTTGTTAAATCTTATCTTTGTTCAATAAACCGAGTTACAAATCAAGTCAATTGTAATAAAGTTGTAAATAATAAAAGACTCAAATTAACCATGACATCTGAGTATATTAAAGGATTATGATGAAGTTACTCCCTAGACACATATTAGCCCCATTGATTATCAGCGCCAGCTTGCTGCTATTAACCGCTTGTGGCGGTTCATCTGGCGGCGATGACAGCACCAATACAGGGTCTACCTCACCTCAGTGGGTTGCAGGCCAATTTGCTGACGATTCGACCTTAGCAAATCAGTGCAGCGCGCCATTAACCCAAAAGCTGTGGCTCCGCTCATGGAGTAATGACACCTACCTGTGGTACAACGAAATTATTGATCGCGATCCGGCGCCCTATAACGTAGCAGAATATTTTGAACTGCTTAAAACAGAAGAATTGTCTGACACTGGTAACCTCAAAGATAACTTTCACTTTTCCATGTCGACAGCAGAATGGGAATTACTCAATGGATCCGGCGCCTCGGTTGGTTATGGCATGACGCTAAATTTGCGTAACGCTTCAGCAGGTATTTCACGACAAGTCACTGTGGCTTACAACGAACCCAACTCGCCAGCGAGTGATGCAGACATTAGCCGTGGCGCTATTATTGTCACTGTTGACGGCGTAAGCGTCGCAGATGCCAATGACAGCGGCAGTATCGACACCATAAATGCAGGTTTATTCCCCAGCACCAGTGGCAAGCAAACCGTGTTTACGCTTCGTGATTTAGATGCACAAACAGACCGCACCGTGACACTCTCTGCTAGCACTGTGGTATCAACACCAGTACAAAACACCAAAATCATTCAAACGGCTAGTGGCAAAGTGGGTTATTTACAATTTAACGCCCACATCGCAACCGCTGAAAAAGGTTTATACGATGCCATGACTTTGCTCAGCAACGCGCAAGTTGACGATTTAGTCGTGGATATTCGCTATAACGGCGGCGGATTGTTAGCCCTCGCCAGCCAAATGGGCTACATGATTGCCGGCGATAATGCTACAGCCAACCGAGTATTTGAACGCACCAGCTTTAATGACAAATACCCTACCGTTAATCCCGTTACCCGCGAAGCCTTAACGCCGATGCCGTTTATTCCTGAATCAATTGGATTTAATACTTCATTGCTTAGCAGCGGAGTCCCACTGCCTTCGTTAAATCTTAAGCGGGTATTTGTACTAACAACGCCAGGTACCTGTTCTGCCAGTGAAGCCTTAATGAATGCCCTTCGCGGTATTGATGTTGAGGTAATTCAACTCGGCGAGACCACCTGTGGAAAACCATACGGCTTTTACCCCACCAATAACTGCGACACAACATATTTTACCATCCAGTTTAAAGGGGTAAATGATAAAGGCTTTGGCGAGTATTCTGACGGTTTTATGCCATCAACCAATCCAACCGTAGACAGCGAAGTACCAGGTTGCGAGCTAGCCGACGACCTTGGGCACGCATTAGGTGATACCAACGAAAGATTATTGAGTGCAGCCTTATTTTATCGCGACAACAACCGCTGCCCATCGACAGCAACTGCAGTCGCACGCGCACCAGCACAAGATCCCTTTGTCGACCCAGGCTTTATGCTGCAAGACACACGTAATCAAAATGTGCTTAAAAATAACCGTATTCTCACGCCATTGGCTTTGGAGCAATAATGCTAAAGCAATTAATTGGCATACTGGCGATATTGGCGGTGGGCGGCTGTGGTGCAACGGCAAACGAGTCGCCAGCCCAAATGCAACGTGCAACACTGACCAACCCAAGCAGCCAAATCCATGCTGAGTTACAACAAGCATTGGCAACTTTGTTAGGGGCAAGTAATGTATTAATCGCAGACGATGCCTTCACACAGTTGAGCCAAGAAGTGATTGAACGTGCGCAGCACAAGGATGCTAATGGTTTGCTCATAATGGGGCGCAGTACTGAGATGCCAGTCACTGTGCAACTGCTTAAACAAGGCGATAATTGCCTATTGCGTCATGTGCAAAGCGGCAATACCACCTCGTTGTCGCAAGCACGTTGCGCCGCTGAAAAATAACGGATAAATGGCCCGAGCGCATATCACTTGCGGTCGGGCCATTTATACAGATCAAGCTTAACGGCTTGGTATCCAGCGCCATGAAAACTTACTACCGCAGTTATGTGGTAGAATTAGCCTATGTTTAACATCAACGATCACACAAGGTATCGTAATGAACCCTATTCTTGCCATCTTCAAAGAACACAATATCAGTGACGCGCAAATTAATGAGCTGTTCCAGACGTTGACTGAAAACCCATTTGCCGCAATGGCGACTATTGGCCAGTTAGGGATCCCTGCGGATAAGCTACAACAATTGATGGGCATGGTTATGCAAAACCCAACCTTAATCAAAGAAGCAGTCGATGAACTGGGTTTAGACTTTTCAAAAGTTGAAGCAGCAAAAGCGCAGCTACAGCCATAAGCGCAAAGCCTTTTCAACCTGCAATAACAAAAACGGCTAGGGTCTTAAAGACACTGGCCGTTTTTTATAGCATATCTTAACTCGGGATAATAAACGTTTATTAAACAGCACTTTGACCTGATAACTGCGTGTTATTGACTTACAATAGACCCACTATTGGCGTCCCTCAAAAGCAGTTAACCAATTTTTGAGTAGTTGGTTCAATTCGGGCACTTCAGCATCAGACAGGCTTTGGACCAGTTTGTGCTGAATTTTCACGTGCTGTTCAATCACTTCATCTATGGTGACAAGACCTTTTTCAGTCAAGCCAACCGAGACACTGCGCCTGTCTTCAGTGCTGTGTACACGTGCAATTAAGTCTTTATATTCAAGCTTATCTAAACGATTTGTCATCGCGCCAGAGGTTAACATCATTGACGATAATAACCCTGAAGGGGTTAAGATATAAGGCTTACCTGCACGTCTTAATGTCGCCAGCACATCAAACTCACCCATGGTCAAGCCAAACTGTTTATGGCAAGCGGATATTTCGGCTTCAATGTGTTTTTGCAAACGCAAAAAGCGCCCAAGTAACGCCATTGGTAGCGTATCTAAATGCGGCTTTTGTTCGCCCCATTGTGCTACCACTCTATCAATATCCTCCATACCTCACCCTTATCATTTGCCACTCAAAACACAAGTTAAAAACTTAATGTAAAGATACTTCATAAAAAGGTACTTTACAAAAATAACTTAACGGTTCAGAATTGATACTTATCTTTACGTGAAGATATTTAATACAAAGGTAGTTAATGAATATTTTACTGGCCATGATCCCAGCATTTTTTTGGGGTACCACTTATGCGATGACCCAGTTCACCTTGCCCGACTGGCCACCATTATTACTCGGTGCCCTACGTGCGTTGCCTGCTGGACTGATATTATTGGCAATAAAACCTAGCCGACCTCTAAAGGCAGACTGGCCCATTTTGATTAAACTCGGCGCAATCAATATTGCGGTATTTTTCAGTTTGATTTTTATTATGGCACTCACACTTCCGTCGGCCATTTCTGGTATTGGTATGATTTCAGTGCCGGTTTTCGCGATGTTATTTCATTGGGTTAGCAGTAAAAAGCGCCCGAATCTGCAGCAAGCCTTTTCTGGCGCTATCTTAATGGCCTTAGCTTGGATGCTGTTTGATCCAAATTCGATCAGCTTAAATCCGATCGGATTAGTGGCGATGCTGGCGGCTATCAGCTGTATTATTATCGGCAGCACGGTAACTAAATCGTTAGGTTCGCGGATTCATTGGTGGACAATATTAACCTGGCAACTCGTTATCGGCGGTGCATTCTTATTGGTTGCAGCAGGAATTCAGGCACTGTTTTCACCTGAGCAATACCTCAATGTGGTAAACCAATTTAGTCTAACTAATGGTTTAGGCATCAGCTGGATAATCTTACTCAACACCGTACTCGGTTACAGTATGTATGTGTGGTTATTACAACGCATGTCAGTGGTCGACTTCACTTTTGGCGGCATTGCCAACCCAGTAGCAGGTATAGTCTGCGGCCTGGTATTAATGGGTGAGTCATACACACCACAGCAATATCTGTTGATGAGCGGGATGATTTTAGCCTCTATCGCGCCAACATTAATTCAGTTGTTACGCCAAAGAATACCCAGCACTTAGGCTAGCGATTAAAATTAGGCGCTTAGCGAGTAACTAGATTTGTAACTAAGCTAGTCGCTCTAGCCTTTAAGCGAGTAACTTAGCGAGTAATGAGACTCGTAACTAAGTTGGTCACTCTAGCCATTAAGCTAGTCGCTTAGTGGCTAATAGACTAAAAATTAAGCGAGTGACTAGACTAGTTACTTAGCTGGCAATTACAGCATTGCTCTTAACTGATTGAGTGCATCAACTGAAAAGCCTTGGTCATAAAAGTAAATCACTTTACCTTGTGCATTTAATAGCACCACTCGAGTATTGTTTGGTTTTTCATTACCGGTAAAGGCTTGTACTTTTTCACCATCTTTATAGACAGTAACTACGCCTTTCCAAAGCGGTTTAGGTATTCCTGAACGCATGCCATTATCAATAAATGTACTGAACATTCTAGGAAACAGTCCCTGTATTGTCGGAACCTCAAATACCGAAACTTGAGTTTGGGTCATGTCTAAACCAATCAACCAGCGATCAATGTCAAACTGAGAGTCTTGCTTGTAACCGATCAATAATAACGCCACTTCACCTTTTAAATCGTCAGGCAAGGTCATAGACTTTTCTTCAAGGTTTTGCCCTGATACAGACGGGAAAGCTTGCCCTGTAATAGCCTGATTTGGATAACTAGTGCTACAAGCACTAAGTAGCAATAAACTTGCAATAATCATTAAATA
This sequence comes from Shewanella sp. S1-49-MNA-CIBAN-0167, assembly GCF_040310145.1. NCBI lineage: Bacteria > Pseudomonadati > Pseudomonadota > Gammaproteobacteria > Alteromonadales > Shewanellaceae > Shewanella > Shewanella sp. S1-49-MNA-CIBAN-0167. The sequence continues at coordinate 34,494 of NZ_JBEOPO010000027.1, forward strand.
ACGCATCTGTAGTCCTTTTTGATAAATTCCTAATCCCTTTATACGCAGCTAAGCGGCAAAAGGATTTTATTAAGCTAATTGAGATCTTTATTTTTCGGGCTCAAATAACGTTACCCTAAAGACATCTTCAAAGCTGCCATCTTGGTTACGCCGATATACACTCACTCTTTTTACTAAGTCGATTAACAGTTTAGCCAAGTTTTTATAAGCTCGCACCCACTTATTTTGGCTCGAAGCTCTATATTTTAAGCTCTATGTTTTAAATTTTAGCGGCTCTTTGCTTATGTCGCACAGGTGGCTATCGCTGTTTTTTTACCTGCTTTCGATACTGGCTTGGGGTCATGTTTTTGCAGCGCTTAAAGCTGTGGCTAAAATTAGCCCCATCACTAAAACCAAGGCGTTCAGCAATTTCATCAAGTTGTATCGGCGTTAATAATAACGCTTCGGCGATGCCAAAACGAACATCATCACGCACTTGGCGCCAACTGGTTTGTTCTAGTGTTAGTTGACGATGTAAAGTGCGAGTGGTTCGCGCTAAATGGTGGGCGATATCTTGCATTGACGCCGTTAAGCCTAAGTGTACTAAGGTGTCTTTTACCAACTTTGCTGTGGGCTGCCAGTTTTGCTTTTGTTGCAACAACTGAATGCACTGCGCTTCACATAGTCTCGCGGTAGCTTCATTGGCTTTTATCAATGGCAGATCTAATAGTGGTGCCAATCCAGCAAAACCGTTATAGCTGGCATTAAACTCAATCTCAGCACCCAGTCTTTGCTTTATATCTTCGAGTGACAAGCCTGCGGGCTGGGGCGACGTAAACTGCAATTGTATCGGCCAGTCGTTACTTTCAAATACTTCTCGTTGGATCATAGCGGCGCCCAACATGTCTCTGACTAACACCAGTTCGCCTAACTCACCAGGAATGTCGCATGAGAACCTTAGGGATAAATCGTCTTTAAGCTCAGTTAATGTTATCTGTGAAAAAACATAGGTTAAATCTAGATAACGTAAGCCTAATTCAATCGCCTTTCTCGCAGTACTGCTCGCCAATAGGGCATAGCCCATGATGCCATAACTGGTCAGGTGATAACGGCAGCCTAACGCCATTCCCACCTTAAATGGGCATGAGGTATTGAGCATGAGGTTATTTAACACCTGTAATTCTTGTTTGCCTTCGACCAGTTGGTCGTGATCTGCTAATTGGGCGCTCACCAGACCCGACCCTTGCAGCAACCGATCCTCATCAATACCCAGCTCGATGCCATAAGAAACAATAATTTGCACACTGGTAATGCTGCGAAATGTCATAACTGATGGCCGCCATGTCTTAAAATCACAAATATACGTCCCTTTAGCGTGTAGATCAATTAACAATAGTTTCCTATGCTGGAAGGATAATACAAATCGTTAACATTCTTTGAATGCTTAGAGGCATTATTACTCAAAGCAGCAATAACAACAGCGAATAACGATAGTCATCATTGAGGGTCCCGATGAACCAAGTAAAGCGAAACCCTTCGGTTGTCATCATTGGCGCAGGCATGACGGGCATCTTAATGACCATTAAACTGCGCCAAGCTGGTATCACTGACATTGTAGTTCTAGAGAAAAAAGACTGCGTCGGCGGAACGTGGCGAGAAAACACTTATCCAGGGGCTGCCTGCGATGTACCCGCTCACATGTATACCTATTCATTTGAACCTAATCCCAACTGGAGTCGCTTTTTTGCCCATGGACCAGAGATTAAACAATACTTCGAGCACGTGGCAGATAAGTATGAGGTTAAACGAGACATCCGCTTTAACGAAGCGGTTACTGACGCACAATATGCCAATGGCAAATGGACCGTAAAAACCAGCCAACAGCAAACCTATATTGCCGATTTTATAGTGTGCGCCACGGGCATTTTGCATCATCCGCAATTTCCAGACATTCCCGGACTAGCAGATTTTAAAGGTACGACATTTCATACCGCCCAATGGAACCACGACGTCGACATATCCGCTGCAACCCGGGTTGGGGTGATAGGTACAGGGTCAACCGCCGCACAAGCCATACCCGAATTGATTAAAACCGGTGCTAAAGTCTCGGTTTTTCAGCGCACACCACAATGGCTAATGCACCTGCCCGATTTTACTTTTTCAAACACCAGCAGAAAGTTAATGGCTCGCTTTCCCATCATCACCAAAATTCATCGCAATACGGGCAAGTTATTTCTAGAACATTTTTTTACCAAAGCGGTAACGGGTCACTTTATCCAAAAGCATGTGTTAAATTTTTTGTGTAAAGCCAATTTACGATTAAGCATCAAAGACAAAACCTTACGGGAAAAGCTACGACCTCATTATCAAGTAGGCTGTAAACGGGTCATTATCAACACCACCTTTTATAAAGCCATTCAAAAACCCAATGCTGAGTTAATAACAGCGGCCATTGAGCGCATAACTGAAACAGGCATTATCACTACAGACGGTAAACACCATGATCTAGACGTGTTGGTTTTATCGACGGGGTTTAATGCATTTAATTTTATGCGCCCAATGAATCTAATTGGGCGTAACAATTTACACATTGATAAAGCTTGGCAACATAAGATCAAAGCCTATCGATCAATGCTGCTCAGCGACTACCCTAACTTCTTTTTAATGCTCGGCCCCAATACCCCAATTGGTAACTTTTCGGTTATCGCCATGAGCGAGGTTCAAGCTGATTACGTGATTAAAATGATTGATAAATGGCGTGACCATGAATTTGATGAGTTTGAAGCCAAGCAACAAGCCATTGACGATTTTAATGCCTACGTAAAGGAAGGGTTAAAGGGTACGAGCTGGGTCGGTGGATGCCAAAGTTGGTATTTAGATGCCGATGGCGACCCAATTTTATGGCCTTATACTTGGCAGCGATGGGTGGATGAAATGAAACAGCCGCAGATGGAACACCTTAATACCCGATCATTTTAATTGGCGACTAATGGTAACGACTAGCGGTAACGATTAGCGGTAACGATTAACTGGATTTTATGATGAACAAAAACACCATCTTGATTACCGGCGCGGCTTCCGGCATTGGCTTAGCGGCAGCACGGCACTTTCATAAAATGGGCTACTGGGTCGGTATGGCCGACCTAAATTTAGCGCTATTAAAAGACGTCACCAAACCATGGGATCACGCTCGGGTGCGGCTATTTCAACTTGATGTCAGTGATTTTACCCAAGCACAAAATGTTGTGGCCGAATTTTGTGCTGAACATAATAATAGCTTAGCGGTATTACTCAATAACGCCGGCATATTGGAGATAGGTCCTTTTGAAGACATACCTATCGAACAGCATCAGCGCACGCTAAGTGTCAATGTCATCGGTGTAATGAACCTATGTCATGCTGCATGGCCATATTTAAACAACAATGGCACAAGTACCATTATCAATATGTCGTCAGCCAGCAGCGATTACGGAGTGCCAGAATTGGCCAGCTATTCGGCCAGTAAGTTTGCCGTAAAAGCGCTTACCGAGGCGCTAGAACTAGAATGGCAAAAATACGGCATCAGTGTATGCGATGTTATGCCGCCCTTTGTCGCCACCAATATGCTTAAGTCACAGAAAAACACTGCAAAAGTCATGCAACGACTCGGTGTTAATATCACCGCAGAAGATGTGGTAGCAGTGATAGATAAGCAAGTAAGGCAGCCTAAAACCCACAGAACGGTGAGTGTTTTTTATGGCCTATTACATAGATTAAGTAACGTATCACCAGCGCTTATCAATCGCCTAGCAATGAAGTGGTTAAGTCGATAAAGCTTTTTTAAATGCGTAACAATAACAACAACAACAAGGCCTATTAAAATGGACAGTTTCAACAAGCCACCGGCACAAGGCATTCAATCACACAAAAAACAGCTACCCATCGAGCAATTACAAGGCAAACCACTACAAGCCCCCCAACTTGAAGCTAAACAATTAATGGCCGCAAAGATGTTGTCATTAGCACCGTTATACAAGTTGCCAGTAACATTATTCAGATATGTATTTCTCGCGATGGACCGAGTACTTGGGCTGACTAAAATTGAAATGGATAAGGTGGTTAATTTAACTGTCCCAGTGAGCACTGGCACTCCTCTTATGGGCACTATTCCTTTGAACGAACATAGCGCCAGCGGTACTAGCAATAGCACAATCAACATTAGCAGCTATTATCCCAGCGCCAAAACACCTCAAAAAACACTGGTGTACTTTCATGGTGGCGGCTGCGTCATTGGCAGTATAAACACTCATGATCGCTTTTGCCGCTACCTGGCTAAACATGGCAAGATGAACATTATCTCAGTCGGTTATCGGCTGGCCCCCGAACATAAATTCCCAATCCCGATTTGTGATGCTATCGAAGCGTGGAACTATATCAATGGCAATCATCAACAACTTAATATTAATCCACAACACATAGGCGTGGGTGGTGACAGCGCAGGCGGATATCTAGCGTGTATCATCGGTTTACATTCACTGCAAACATCACTGCCAGTACAGGCAAAAGTAACACCCGCATTTCAGTTTTTAATCTACCCAATGGTAGATTTACAAGGCTTAACCGAGTCTTATCGCCGTTTCAATAAGCAATTAATACTCACCCGCGATTTAATGGATTATTTCAGGCTGCATTATTTAAACTCTCTCGACGAAGTCACTCTGCCATTAGTGAGTCCACTGCAAGCAGCAGACATTAGCGAATCGCCAAAAAGCTACATATTAACCCTTGGTTTCGATCCATTAAGAGACGATGGCATAGCATATGCGCAACGCCTAAAAGCAGCAGGCATCAACACACAACACCAGCATTATGACGATTGCATGCATGGCTTTATTTCAATAACAAAGCTCAGCGCGCGCGCCAAACAAGCCACTCATAACATAGCAATGGCATTAAATCGCTTTAATGATTAATGATTGATTGATTGATTGATGGATTGATGGATTGATGGATTGATGAAAAGTTTACTCAAACATCACGTATTTCCAGCTAGCGAGGCAACTTATGCTAAAATGCACCAATCAGCTTTATGAATGTGCAACTCTCATTTGTTTGACTGAGCGTAGTGAAACGCTACCGTGATTAACTAATGAGGATACAACAATGAGTAAGTTAAATGCCGAAGAACGTAAAGCCCGTGATAACGAACGTTTTTCACAACGAGTGGATGAACGCAGGGTAAAGGGCGAAGATGTTGTTGCGTATGCACTTGCCAATGATAAAGCGTTTAAGTTTCTGACCAAAGATGAGAAACATAGCCTTAAGGAAAGACAAGCAGCGCTTGCAGAAGACGTCAGTATTAAAAGACAGCAACAAATCGAGCTTAAAAACCAGCAAGAATTAGACAAGGTTCAAGCAGAATTTACTGATACCGCACAGTAAGCCCCTATCAACAGCCATTGTTAATGATGATGGCTAGCCCACACTCAAATGCTTATTTTTATAAACTAAAATCGATAAAGATAGGCATTTGAAGCGGCAAAAATCTTACTAACTTACAGCAATGAAAACACTGCAATTCTTAGTCAGCGACTAGCAAGCATGCGATTAAATTTATGGGGGAGCTCCTAGACTCTTAGCCCATTTATTCAAAAGAGATAAAGTTTACTTCGCCCCTGACGACCTCTGATAACGATCACTCCAAAATGACTAGCGTACCCACCGCATGAGCTCGTTAGCATCTATCACCGCGAGCTGCCTTTTAGTTAGGATCCCTGCTGAGTCAAAGAGTAATAACTCTGAAGCGCTGGCACGATGTTTAGTAATGAACGTCTTTCCCTCAGGAGTACCCACTCTGGCAAGAAGAAAGAACACATTATCACCAAGATGAGCACGAGCTTCATTCATCTGCTCAGTCTGGCTGATACTCGCAACAAGGTTAGGATCATAAACAAATACTACCGAAGGCTTACCCGTTCCGATTTGTTCGTGGGTCGCCTTAAACCCCTTGGGCATCACCATTAGCAACAGTCCAAACAGCAAGACGATGGATGCAATAACACTTATCGTAATCCAAGGCATTTTACGCGTCGCGTTTGAATTATGTTTATCCATAATAATAGGTCCCTCTTTTAACGGTTGAAGTACATAGCCAAGCAACTCAGTATAATTAATAAAGCTGAGGCCTAGATTAAAAATTGTTGCGATAAATAAACAGTAGATGATTTAGACGGCAATAACGCTTACTCTGACTTAACCAAATTCTGACCCAACTAAATTCCAACGTCTAAAGACATAATGCAATACACTATGCATCATGCAAAGTTTACAGATAATACATCATCAAGCTCACCACTGTATGCAAGCGCAGATAAAGTTGATTATGTTAATATTTTAAAATAAGTTATTTGGTTGATTTATAGCGTTTTTTATTTGAAGGATTAAATTTTTTATGGAAAAAGTGTTTGAAAGATTGATGTATGCATCACGCTGGATCATGGCGCCTATTTATCTGGGATTAAGCCTAATCTTATTAGCCTTAGGCATAAAGTTCTTTCAGGAGATCTTTCATCTCCTACCCAATATCTTCTCGATAGCAGAAGTTGATTTGGTGCTAATCACACTATCACTTATCGATATTACCTTAGTCGGTGGTCTGCTCATCATGGTGATGTTTTCAGGCTACGAAAACTTCGTATCACAGCTTGATGTGGGTGAAAACAGTGAGAAACTAAACTGGCTTGGCAAGATGGACGCCGGTTCGCTTAAAAACAAGGTGGCCGCATCTATTGTAGCGATTTCATCCATTCACCTACTTAAAGTATTTATGAATGCCGAAAATATCGCGAACGACAAGATCATGTGGTATCTACTCATCCACATCACGTTTGTGTTATCGGCCTTTGCCATGGGATATCTGGATAAAATTACCCGCAAGTAATAGCAGACTATAGTTGTGCTGACGGCATAGGTAAATAGTGGGGTAGAAAGTTGACTCTTACCCCACTTACTTCTTGGTGAAAATTTAACATGACTAAATCAATAAATGAATATTACCGCAATATTGTTCAATCACCCGCCATTTATTGAAAGTACAATGTTAAAAAAAATTATAGGACTATGTATGTTAGGTATAAAAAACATAAATTTGATCTCGCTAATCGGTATTTTGATAACGATAACTTTAGTGTCTGGATGCAATGCTAGAGGCATCATGAACCTACAGAGTGGGAATGTTTTTGCGTCTCAAACTTGGCACAATGAAGGCAACAGCTTTACCGTACCATTTGTTTGGCACGATGGTCATATCATTATTGAAACAAAGGTTAATGGAGCTAAATCATTACGTTTAGCACTTGACTCTGGAGCCTCTACTACCGTCCTTTTTGAAACACAAAGAACTAAATCACTACCTTTAGATATAGAGCGAGAAATTAAACTTCGAAGCAGTATTGTCAATGTTGTAAATGACGTTTTGATAGAAATTGGTGACATTAAACTCGCAGAGCTTACTATTATCCATGTTCCAATTGACCAGAATCCATTATTCGATAGCTACGAGATGGCCTATTTTGATGGTGCAATAGGCTTTGATATTCTGAATCATTTCAATGTTACTATTCACTACGCAGAGAAACTGGTGACATTTTCTAGGCAAGACGCACATCTAGACTTTATTGACGAGAAATGGGTGACATTACCTATTTCTATTCAAGGTCGCATTCCATATGTTGATGCTACTATGGAGAATAGTGAAGGTAATTTAAGTCAATACAGTTATGTTGTTGATACTGGCGCACCAGAGTACATATACCTGAATGAAAAGCTCGCTAAAGGGATTGAATTCCCATCAGTTTTTGTCGAGTCTCAAATTCAAAACTTTGATGGTAAACATGTGATAAAAACCAGCCGTATCAAGTTATTCGGCTTAGCTGGTGAAACATTTTTAGATATTGCTGCAAATGACTTACCTTATTTTGAAGATGACTATGGTGTTGGCTTGATTGGTAGTGGTTTATTGCGAAAATTTGATGTTCATTTTAATTACAGAGCTGGTTACATGGCCTTGCATCGAAATACTTTGTCAAATAAAACCTATATTGACCAAAGTGGTTTTGTACTTGAACCACATCAATTAGGTGGGATTGTTAAGCACGTTTCAGAAGATTCACATGCTGCAATTATTGGGATTAAAGTCGGATCGATTGTAAACAGGATTCAAGGTGTAACGCTTAATGAAGAAAATTTTGATCTACTACGAAATTTATTCCGAAGTGAGGTATCGACTTTAATGATTTGCTGGCAGAACGGAAGTGTAAATGAATGCAGTAAATTGAATTTAAACAAAACTTACCATTAAAATAAATAAATGGGATCAGAGTCTGAGGGATCCCCACAAAAGAATGAATAAAAATAATGAGATAGGTTAAAAACTAAGGAACATTCATGACATTTGGTGATCAAATTTATCGCCAAACAAAAATTACCACGAGTAAATGCCATGAATGCAAAACAAGTTTTATCAAAATGCCTCTCACTTGTCACCCCGTTAATGCACAAAACTCGCCGACAAAGTCTGTTCTCTGCAATTGAAAGCTCAATGAATGGTGGAGCATTATCAATCACAGGGCTTGGCCGTGATATTGAAAGTAAAGCCAAGGAAAAACATAAGATTAAGCGTGTTGATAGGCTTTGTAGTAATCCTTATCTTCATCGTGATATTGAGGTCACTTATACTCGTATGACCTGCTTGCTCCTCGGAAAAATGAAGCAACCCATCATTCATATCGATTGGTCAGATCTTGATGACCGTAAGCAGCATTTTCTCATTAGAGCATCTTTGGCGGCTCAAGGACGCTCATTGACACTTTATGAAGAAATACATCCACTAAACAAAAAAGAAAAGCCTAAAACTCATCTACTCTTTCTGACCAAACTGAAGGCGATGCTACCTAGTGACTGCAAGCCTGTCATCGTGACTGATGCTGGATTTCGAATTCCATGGTTTAAACAAATACTGTCACTTGATTGGGATTATGTCGGGCGATTCAGAAACAGAACTCACTGTAAAAAGCATATTGGGGATCCCCCTGTGTCAGGATTGTTGTCACCCCTTAAAATCATCCAATAATTAAATAGAGGGGGCGGTCAATGAGAGCTCAATGGCACGATATTCATCTGAACGTAAAGAAGCAGTTTTAAAGAAGTTATTGCCTCCCCACAATATGACCGTCATGGAAGTGGCACGTAGTGAAGGGATCGCCTACCAAACCCTGTATCATTGGCGCGATAAAGCTAAAAAAGAGGGTCGCCCAGTGCCAGGTAAAAAATTGACCAGTAATGATTGGTCGGCCGAAGCTAAGTTTGCCGTTCTCATTGAAACAGCGCCAATGTCTGAAGCTGAAGTAAGCCAATATTGCCGAGAAAATGGTTTGTTTCGAGAACAAGTTCAGCAGTGGAAACAAGATTGTTTAGGGGGCTTTACGACAAGTGAAGTTCAAGCCAAAACGATTAAGCAGCAAGCCAAATCAGACAAAGCAGAAATCAAATCCCTGCAACGAGAGCTGCGCTACAAAGAGAAGGCGTTAGCAGAAACAGCGGCTTTACTGGTGCTTAGAAAAAAGCTCAATGCGCTTTGGGAGGACGACAACGAGGAGAGTTAACGCCTTTGCCTAAGCGCATAACATTGGTGAATTTAATACAAGAAGCGTATGCCCACGGTGCACGTCTTTACAAGGCTTGCGCTGAAGCAGAGCTAAGTAAGCGGACGTATCGGCGCTGGTATCGAGCAGGAAAAGTACAAGCTGATTTAAGGCCCTCGGCGGTAAGACAGGAGCCAGCCAACAAGCTTAGTGATGACGAGGAAAAGCTGATACTGGCAACCTCGAATGAGGCAAGGTTTGCGAGTCTACCTCCCTCACAAATCGTGCCGACGCTGCTTGATGAAGGGGTCTATATCGCTTCAGAGTCGAGTTTTTACCGAGTGTTAAAAGCCAATGCTCAATTAAATCGACGTGGACGAAGCCAAAGCATAACAAAAAGAAGTAAACCAGATGCTTATGTTGCAGATGGGCCGAACAAAGTGTGGTCTTGGGATATCACTTATTTAGCTTCGGTCATCAAAGGACGCTTTTATTATCTGTATATGTTTGAGGATATTTATAGCCGTAAGGTTGTGGGTTATGAAGTCCATGAACGTGAATGTGGTGAGCTAGCGGCCGAGTTAATGCAACGCAATATGCTGCGTGAGCAATGCTTTAAGAAGCCACTGGTATTGCACTCAGATAATGGTGCTCCGATGAAGTCGTTAACAATGAAAGCCAAGCTTGAAGAGTTAGGCGTTACCGCGTCATTAAGCCGCCCGAGTGTCAGTAACGATAACCCTTACTCCGAGTCGCTGTTTAGAACATTAAAGTATCGGCCAGAATGGCCTAGCTCTGGCTTTAAAAGCATCACCGAAGCACGAGAATGGGTCGAAGTATTTGTGACTTGGTACAATACTAAGCATAAACACAGCAAGCTCAATTTTGTGTCACCGAGTGAGGGTCATGTGATGCAAGACAGGACTATTTTATCTAAGCGTAAGATAGTGCTAGAGGAAGCGAGGTCAAGAAATCCTAAACGCTGGCCAAACGGTATAAGGAATTGTGACGCTGTAGGTGAAGTCACACTGAACCCAGATAAGAAGTCTGAAACAGAAACAAGAAATGCAGCTTAAAATTTAAGTAAAGAGTGCCAACTACCTTGAAAAACACCGGGATGATTGGTTTCCAGTTAAAAATTTGTATGCTCAAGCAAACTCAAATGCCAAAAATCTCGGCATATATTACTTAGGTGAGCAAACTGCTTTTAAATCTCGCTTAGTGATTTTTAAACGCAACGCTAAAGGGCGAAAAGACAAAGTGGCTACAGGTGATAAAGCTAGACGGAGTAAACAGTCACGAACAAGTGCCGAGCGAGAAAAAGAGCCGTGGTTACTGGCAACATCGCTATGCAGTAGAAGAGATGCTGCTAAAAGAGTCGTTAAAATTTATGCGACGAGGATGCGTTTTAGAGATGTTAAAACAGGGTTGAAAATGAATGATAGCGGAACAAGGATTCACCGTAAATTAGGCGTACTCCTGCTGATAGCTTGCTTATCACAATTTATACTTTACCTGCTTGGTTTGGCAGTAAAATCAGCTGATAAGCACAGGCAATATCAAGCTAACTCAATAAAGCATCGCAACGTGCTCTCAAACCAATTTATAGGATTAAGGGCCTACAAAGATAAGTCTTTGAGGCTACTGAAGTCTCACTGGCTAGCAGGAATTAAGATGCTACAATCGTTAATCAAGGATCCACAAGCATGCTATTAAATTCGTGGGGATCCCTCAGGATCAGAGTAAACTTATGCTGAAGTCCTCCCCCCAGATAATCAATAACAAAAAAGCCCCAATACCGTTAAGTCTCGGGGCTTTCTCTTTTCTTTTACAAGAAATTTTGTCTTAGCTTCTAGGCTTTAGACCAGCAATGATTTTTGCAATTTTGGCGCAGGATAAATCAGGTTACAACAAGTCGCTTTACCACGACGTTTAGCTTTTTAGCTTTTATCAATCAACTAAGTGAGTGGTGAAGCAACGCAGTTATCAACGATGTAGGTCAGATAAAAGTTTAATCTACCCCCCCTTTAATCCAGCCTCTAAGGAGTAAAAAGTAATCTGCCTAACCATCATTTGCTAGCAGTCGTAAGCACAGGTAGGTGCTGATTTAGTACTTCTCTCTTTACCATGCTCTAATTGACGTTCAGCATCTTGTACTGAAATCTTTTGGAAAAACACTTCCATAATTAGATTTAATCTTTCTTCTGCGTTTCCAAACTTATCCATACCACCATACCTTACTGAATCGAAATCAAGTTCAGCCACCTTGGTTCCTTTACTATCAGTAACATCTAAGTTTACGTAACGCATATAAGTTGCCATGTCCCACCACCAGTTAGCATTGAATTCAAACATGACTTGATCATCGTCTAACTCAGCATTTGGACTTGCAGTTTCCTTAGACACATTGTAACCATTATCAACCATCCAGTTAGTCACAATGCCCCTAACTTTTGCGGTTTGATCTGGATCGTTTGTCATCACGATTTCTTTTTCAAAGTTTGGATCCATTTGCTTCAGCGTTGTTAGACCATTACTTGAACAACCCGTAACAGCGATTAAAACCAAACCGAGTATTATTTTTTTCATGTTATTTTCTCTTTAGGTTACAAGGGATTTCACACTAACAATTAAATAACAGTATATCTATTAAAGTCGTTAATATTGATGACTTTACGATGATAATATACAAAATATTCGCCAGCTACTCACTATAAACATGGATTAAAATCAAAATATTAAATACAACACACAAAAAATGAGTCCGACAGACTGTTTTTAAATTAATTACGAAATAAATGAGGCCAGAGTCTGAGGGATCCCCAAATAAAAAATCCCTGACACTTTTAAGTACCTGGGATTTTCTTTAACTAGGTTTTAAGCTTCTAGGCTCTAGACCAGCATATATATCTTAAGCAGAATAAATCGTGTTAGAACAAGGTGCTTTACCACGACGTTTAGCTTTTCAGCTTTTATCAATCACCTAAGCGAGTGGTGAAGCAACCTATTTTTTTCAAGATAGTTATCACCGATTTCAACCAGCTAAAAACAAAAAGCCCCGATACTGTTAGGTATCGGGGCTTTCTCTTTTCTTTTACAAGAAATTCAGCTCTAAGCTTCTAGGCTTTAGAACGACAAGCAATATAGCGCAGGATAAATCGGGTTAGAACAAGGCGCTTTACCACGACGTTTAGCTTTCTTAAACGAGTGGTGAAGCAACGCAGTTATCACCGATTTAGACAAGCTAGATTACATCATGCCGCCCATTCCGCCCATACCACCGCCCATTCCGCCCATATCTGGCGCAGACTCTTGTGGTATTTCAGCGATCATCGCTTCAGTCGTGATCATTAAGCCCGCGATAGACGCGGCGAACTGTAATGCACTACGGGTCACTTTAGTTGGGTCAAGGATACCCATTTCTAACATGTCGCCGTAAGTGTCGTTACCTGCGTTGTAACCGAAGTTACCTTCACCGTTTTTAACAGTGTTAGCCACAACTGATGCTTCTTGACCTGCGTTAGTCGCGATTTGACGTAAAGGCGCTTCCATCGCACGTAGCGCAATAAGCACACCGTGCTTTTGGTCTTCGTTAAGCACGTCAATATCTTTAATCATGCTTGCAACGCGAACAAGGGCTACACCACCACCGGCTACAACACCTTCTTCAACCGCTGCGCGAGTAGCATTTAATGCATCTTCAACGCGGGCTTTTTTCTCTTTCATTTCAACTTCAGTTGCTGCGCCAACTTTAATGACTGCAACACCGCCAGCTAACTTAGCCATACGCTCTTGTAGCTTTTCTTTGTCGTAGTCTGATGTTGACTCTTCAACTTGTTGTTTGATTTGCGAAACGCGAGCTGAAATCTGCACTTGGTCGCCGTTACCATCGATGATGGTGGTGTTATCTTTAGTAATGATAACGCGCTTGGCAGTACCTAAATCTTCTAGTGTCGCTTTTTCAAGTTCTAGGCCGATTTCTTCAGCGATAACAGTACCGCCAGTTAAGATGGCTACATCTTGAAGCATGGCTTTACGACGGTCACCAAAACCAGGAGCTTTAACTGCAGCCACTTTAACGATGCCACGCATGTTGTTGACAACCAATGTTGCTAATGCTTCGCCTTCAACGTCTTCTGCAACGATAAGCAATGGCTTACCTGTTTTAGCTAGACCTTCAAGGATAGGTAATAATTCACGGATATTAGACACTTTTTTGTCTACTAATAAAATGAATGGGCTGTCTAATTCAATGCTGCCAGTTTCTGGCTTGTTGATGAAGTATGGTGATAGGTAACCACGGTCAAACTGCATACCTTCAACAACGTCTAATTCGTTTTCAAGCGCTTGGCCTTCTTCAACGGTGATAACGCCTTCTTTACCGACTTTTTCCATTGCTGTTGCAATGATTTCGCCGATTGACTCATCAGAGTTAGCAGAGATAGTACCGACTTGGGCAATCGCTTTAGTGTCAGAACATTCTTGAGAAAGTAATTTAAGCTCAGCAACGGCTGCGATAACTGCTTTGTCGATACCACGCTTAAGGTCCATTGGGTTCATACCCGCCGCAACTGCTTTTAAGCCTTCAACAACAATAGCTTGAGCTAATACTGTTGCAGTAGTAGTACCGTCACCGGCTGCATCATTTGATTTAGAAGCAACTTCTTTAACCATTTGTGCGCCCATGTTTTCGAACTTGTCTGTCAGTTCGATTTCTCTCGCAACTGACACACCGTCTTTGGTGATCATTGGCGAACCAAAGCTTTTATCTAAAACAACGTTACGACCTTTAGGGCCTAAGGTCACTTTAACTGCGTTGGCTAGGATGTTAACGCCCGCAAGCATTTTTACGCGTGCGTCGTTACCAAATAAGACTTCTTTTGCTGCCATTTTTGATGTTCCTTTAAATTTGTTGATTAACTGGAAAGTCGAGTTGATGCAAGAGGCTTAGCCTACTACTGCCATCAGGTCAGCTTCTGACAGGATTAAGACTTCTTCTCCGTCAATTTTTTCTTTCTTGACGCCATAACCTTCATTGAAGATCACAACGTCGCCCACTTTAACGTCAAGCGGAGTAACTGAACCGTTTTCTAAGATGCGACCGTTGCCTACAGCAAGGATTTCACCACGAGTTGATTTCTCAGCTGCGCTGCCTGTAAGCACAATACCGCCGGCTGATTTTGATTCAACTTCTAAACGTTTAACGATAACGCGGTCATGTAATGGACGAATATTCATCTATGAACTCTCCTAATGATGTGATGCCCAGAAAACGAGGCTATTGACTAACAAATAAGGGTTTCCCCCTTAATGCATGTGATATGGGGGTGATTGATCACAGATCCAAGGGGACTTAAAAAAAAAACTCTACTTTTTTAAGTCTGATTTATTAATGCTGCACTAATCCTGATAGAATTCTGTTCCTTTGAAATATTAAGACCGAGAATAGATGAAAGACAGACATGGGTTGCTCACAGCCCCAATTGGTCGTGTTCTGCTTAACATGACCTTGCCTAACCTGATTGGCATTATGACCATTCTCGGTGGCAGTCTGGTAGACATCTTTTTTATCAGTAAGTTGGGCACTGAAGCACTGGCGGCGGTGAGTTTTACCTTCCCGGTAACCTTGGTCATTTCGAGTATCGGTATCGGCATTGGTGCTGGCGTGTCGACCAATCTGGGGCGTTTGATTGGTTCTGGGCATGCGCCCGAGTCTAGAGTGTTTTTATATGACACCTTGTGCATGACCTTAGTTATTATTTGGGGGTTATCGATACTCGGTTGTGTCTTGATTGAACCTACTTTTAGTTTACTGGGTGCCAATAGTGCCAGTTTGCCATTAATACATGACTACATGTGGTTCTGGTATTTAGGTGCCCCTGCATTAGTGTTAGTGATGGTGGGTAATCAGGGATTACGTGCCACGGGTGATACCCGCTCACCGGCTAAAATTATGATGCTCGCCGCCATTGTAAACTTAGTACTCGACCCGCTACTTATCTTTGGCATTGGCCCTTTTCCTCGATTAGAAATACAAGGCGCAGCCATTGCGACAACGCTTTCCTGGGTGATGGCAATGTCGTTGTCGGGCTACCTGATTATTGTTAAGCGTAAACTGGTCAAGTTTGCTCGCTTTGATGTTGGTCGATTAATTTTGCATTGGAAGGTATTAGCTCATATTGCCCGCCCAGCGGCATTAATGAATGTGATTAACCCTATTACTAACGGCATTATCATGGCGATGTTAGCCCGGATTGATAATACCGGCGTTGCAGCGTTTGGCGCAGGTATTCGCCTTGAGTCGGTGTCGCTAATTGTGGTGATGGCGCTGTCATCGAGTTTAATGCCCTTTATTGCGCAAAATTTAGGTGCTGGCCAGCCTGAACGCGCTAAAAAAGCCTTATTGATGTCGTTGCAATTCGTGTTTGTATTTCAAACATTGCTGTATATTCCACTGTATTTTAATGCCGATTTTATTGCTGGATTGTTTACTCACGACCCGCTTGTTATCGAGTGGCTGAGTTTTTATATCCTAGTGTTACCTGTCGCTTATGGGCCTCTGGGTATTGTGATTATTTTTGCCACTAGCTTAAACGCTTACCATAGGCCGTTGAGTTCACTGGTGATTAACTTGTGCCGGTTAATGTTATTAATGTTACCGCTAGCGGTTTTAGGATCTTATGTTGGTGGGGTAAAAGGTATTTTACTGGCACTGCCCATTACCAATACGCTTATGGGCTTAGCTTGTTATTATTTGGCGACTAAAATTAGCGAGCCAGACAACATTAAGCATGCTGTACCTTGTCCTGACAAATCCGAGCCAACTGACGCTGACGCAGCCGACAAACAAGTTGATGCAAAAGACTCAGCAACTCACCTTGGCGAATATTAAACTGTGTTAATGATGCCGACCAAACTTGCTTTTTAATCGCTGTCAGAGGATTAATAGCAGTATATTAATCGAAAATACAATTAAGCTATGATGAAAAAATCCATTTATGCCGCCATGCTCTCTGGCATTATTTGCCCTGGCAGTGGTCAACTCTGGTTAGGTAAAAAATTACAGGGCTGGGGGTTTATCAGTATCAGTGTGGTCTGCATTATGGTGCTTATGGACCAGATGATCAGTCGAGCACAAGTCATTGCAGAGCAAATTTTAGCGGGCAATATCGGCAACGATTTAGCCTCAATTTATGCTGCAGTATCAGAGGTCGCACTCGACACCGGCAGCTCAAGCATGTCGGCGTTAACCTGGGTATTTTTGGCCAATTGGGGCTTGAGTATCATTAGTGCATTTTGGTTTGGTGCTCAGCAGGATAAACAACTTCAGCTACAAACAGACACAAAAACAGCCGAATAATACATCTCTCGGCTGTTTCGCTGTTTCTTTCATTAGGGCTTAAACGCCACACCCAATCGAACACGCTCTAAAAGTAGAACCCCAAAGCGACTATTTTAACAATAATGCCCTAAACCTAATGCCCTCAACGTAAGACTCAATGGACATTGAATTGCTGGGTAACACTACGTCGGTTTGTTGTCATCTTTAGGGTTAATGGGCTCAACATCAATAATGTCGTCACGCTTGTCGTCATGGTTATCTTTATGACTGTTTTGATGCTTGTCTTCATTAAGGTTGTCATCAACATCGTCATGCTCAATTTGATGGCTACGAGGTTGCTCATTTCTATGTTCAAAATCACCGTCGAAGGTGTTGCCGGGGTGATCAGATGGTTTTTGTCCCGCAAATGGACCCGATGGCCCAAAAGGACTTTGTCCACCGCCAAAACCTGGTTTAAAACCACCATTAGCCACTACGCGTAATTGCATGCGCTTGTAAAAAAATGCCGCAATAGGTGCACGGGTTAACGGTGTTAATAAAATTAAGCCGATAAAATCGGTCACAAAGCCGGGGATCAGTAATAATACCCCTGCGGCAGCTAGCATCATGCCTTCGACAATTTCCTGCCCAGGCGCTTCGCCTCGAGCTAACTTTTGTTGCACTGACATTAGGGTGCTTAAACCTTGGCTACGCACCAACGACACCCCGACTACGGCAGTAAAGAGCACCAAACCAACCGTGGGCCACGAGCCAATCGAACTGGCAACTTCAATGATCACATTGAGCTCTATAACCGGTATTAAAACAAATATTAACAATAAAATAAAAAACATATTGGCCTCTAATGATCGCTTTTTGATAGAGTGGCGACCGATAAAATAACTGTTGCCGATGAAACTTAAATGGGGGTGAGCAGGTCTGATTTCAAGACAGGTCACGAATATCACCTCAGTTTAATGAAAATGCGTTTAAAAAAGCGTACTGTGATGACTTTTAGCATGATAACAGCATTAACTTAAGTAAACTTTAAGACAACTTATGTATAAACCCGAACAGCTACTTATTTTAACCACTTGTCCCGATGTTGAAATCGCTTCACGTATTGCGACTGCATTAGTAGCGGCCCAATTAGCGGCTTGTGTACAAATAGGCCAAGCCGTTGAGTCAATATATCACTGGGACAATAACATTTGTCAGTCAAATGAAGTGCCGATGCAGATAAAATGCATGGCAACTGATTATCATGCAATTGAACAACTCGTGATCCAAATGCATCCTTATGAAGTACCAGAATTCATTGCCACTCCGATTATCGTTGGTTTTGGCCCTTATTTACAATGGATAAAAGACAACTCACCATCATGAAAAAAATCGTCGCAATATGCCTCACATCATTGTTAATGATGTCATCAATCATACTCGCGCCAGCAGCACACAGTGCTGATGTCTTGAGTAGTAAATTCAGTTTTTTAAGCAGTGAACCAGAATTAATGAAGGTGAACGATGCTTTTGTGTTTGATTACCAACAACAAGGTAATCAACTCAAAATCAATTTTGTGATCGCCGAAGGCTATTATTTATACCGCGACAAGCTACAGTTTTCCGTCGACGGTGCGGTGATTGGTGATATTGCATTACCCCATGGCAAAAACCATCATGACGAATACTTTGGCGACCAAGAGGTGTTTTACTCGTTTGTTGAAATCCCGATTGCTTTTAAAGAAGCGCAAGCCGATGCGGTATTTCATGTCACCTTTATGGGTTGTGCTGAAGGGACCTTGTGTTATCCACCCACCAAACACGATGTTACCTTATCCGCTATTGAGGCTAATGATGGCAAGTTAACCAGCAAAAAAGTGATTGGCGCACCTGATGAAGCACAATCATCAACGGCGACCGATGCCCCAGCCGCACCGATTACCCAACAAGACACCTTAAACCAAAGACTACAAAACGACAGTCTATTATGGACCTTAGTGATTTTCTTTGGTTTGGGAATAGGCTTAGCATTAACGCCTTGTGTATTCCCAATGTACCCTATTTTGTCTGGCATTATTGTTGGTCAAGGCAAGAAGCTGTCTACAGCCAAAGCCTTCACCCTATCAATGGCCTATGTGCAAGGGATGGCGATTACCTATTCCTTACTCGGGTTAGTGGTGGCCTCTGCCGGACTTAAGTTTCAAGCGGCCTTACAACACCCGGCCATTTTGATTTTCTTAGCGGTGATGTTTGTATTGCTGAGCTTGTCGATGTTTGGCATGTACGATTTAAAACTGCCATCAAAATGGCAACAAAAAATGAACTCGATGTCGAACAACCAAAAAGGTGGCAACCTCATTGGTGTGTTTATGATGGGAGTGATTTCTGGTTTAGTCGCTTCGCCTTGTACCACAGCGCCATTATCTGGGGTGCTCATTTACGTGGCGCAGTCTGGCGACTTACTGCAAGGCTTTTTAGCCCTGTATGTATTGAGCATGGGGATGGGAGTACCGTTATTAATTATTGGCACTTCGGGTGGTAAAATCTTACCGCGCGCAGGGGCTTGGATGGACATCATTAAAACCGTCTTTGGCTTCTTACTGATTTCAGTATCGATTGTGATGATTGGCCGTATTTGGCCTGGTTTAGTGTCCGATTTACTTTGGTCAGTATGGGCAATAAGCTTAATCGCTTACTTAATGCATCAAAACAGGTTGTCAGCATTTAACTGGAAACAAAGCACTCGTGGGGTGTTGTTATTGCTGGCTTTGATGGCAAGTTTCTCCTATGGCTTCCAAGCATTAATGACCAGCTTTGGTCATCAATCCTCAAATATGACCCAAACCGGTATAGATGGCAAAGCCAACACCGAAGCCAATCACTTTATCCATATTAAGTCGCTGGAAGACTTAGAACTTGAATTGGATAAAGCCAGTATTAGCGGTAAAACAGTGATGTTAGATTTATATGCCGACTGGTGTGTGGCCTGTAAAGAATTTGAAGCCATTACCTTTAAAAATGCCGAGGTTGCAGCGCGCATGAGTCAAATGGTGTTATTGCAAGCCGACGTGACCGCCAGCGATGATATTGATATTACTCTTTTAGAACATTATGGCGTATTAGGTTTACCCACCTTGTTAATGTTTAATAGCGATGGCGAACAACGTAAAGACTTACGCGTTACCGGCTTTATGGGCCCGAAAGACTTTGCCGCTCACTTAGATTTACTGTTAGCAAAGTAAATTAACCGACTCATTTAGCGCATAAGTTAATGCGCTAAATTAAGTACGTTAATGAAATTCACTCAATCAGTGATCTTATAGCGTAAAACGAGTTCGTAAAATCATTCCGTAAAAAACAATGTAAAACAGTATCTTTAGTCACTAAAGATGCTGTTTTTGCATTTAAGCAACGAAAGTCATCGAAAGTTAACCTTTTTCTTATACAATACGTTTTTATTGTTTATTTAAGGCGCTTTATGGAACCCGCAATCCTGATCATAACCCTATTGTGCGGCATGCTTGTCAGCCGAGTAGGTTTACCACCACTCATTGGTTATCTTGCTGCTGGTTTTGTATTGTTCACCTTAGGCATTAAAGACACTAGCTTACCTATTTTGCAGCAATTGGCTGACTTAGGTGTCACCTTACTGCTATTTTCCATTGGCCTTAAACTTGATCTTAAGAGCCTTTTTAAAGCCGAAGTATGGGCAGGCTCAAGCTTACATTTAATTGGTTCGCTCTTATTTTTTGTGCCCATGCTCAAGTTATTGGGCTTTTTAGGCATCGAGCAGCTGGACGGATTTAGCTTTAATCAACTGATGTTGATTTCGTTTGCATTAAGTTTTTCCAGTACCGTGTTTGCCGTAAAAGTGCTTGAAGATAGCGGTGATATGCAGTCGCTTTATGGCCGCGTGGCGATTGGTATCTTGATTATGGAAGACATCTTCGCCGTGATATTTTTAACCATTTCTAAAGGTGATATTCCGTCTGTTTGGGCTTTTGCTTTACTCTTGTTGCCGTTAGCAAGGCCGCTTATTTATAAAGTGTTTGATCGCGTCGGCCACGGTGAAATGCTGGTATTGTTTGGCCTGGTGATGGCATTAGTGGTGGGTGCATGGTTATTTGAAGCCGTGGGGCTAAAACCTGATTTAGGCGCGCTTATTGTGGGTGTTTTATTAGCAGGGCATGCTAAATCATCGGAATTAGCCAAATCGATTTATTACTTTAAAGAAATATTTTTAATCGCCTTTTTCTTAACCATTGGCTTAAACGGATTACCAACATTAGCTGATATCGGCTTAGCCAGTATTTTAGTGCTGTTGATCCCGGTTAAGATTTTGATGTTTATCTACTTGCTCACCCGCTTTAAACTGCGCTCGCGCACCTCATTATTAGCCTCATTTAACTTAGGTAACTACAGTGAATTTGGGTTAATTGTCGCCGCTGTTGCGGCGCATAAAGGCTGGTTACCGCCAGAATGGCTGATCATTATCGCAGTCGCGTTAAGCATCAGTTTCTTATTTGCAGCGCCCTTGAATAGCAGCGTCGCAAAAATTTACTTGCGCTATCAAGCCAAGCTGATGAAGCTAGAACGTCACCCATTACACCCTGAAGATCGTCAAATCCGCATCGGTAATCCGCGCTTCTTAATCTTAGGTATGGGACGAATTGGTTGCGGTGCTTATGATGAACTGCATTCAAAATATACCGGCGAAATTTTAGGGATTGAGCATAAACAAGAATTGGTTGATTTTCATCGTAGCCAAAACCGTAATGTCGTCCAAGGTGACGCTGGCGATACTGATTTTTGGGAGAAGCTCGAGCGGGCGCCAGATTTAGAATTAGTCTTGTTGGCGATGCCTAATCACGTAGGTAATTTATTTGCGGTACAACAACTGCAAAAATTAAACTACCAAGGAAAAATCAGTGCCATTGTACAGTACGCTGAAGATGCTGAATCGTTGAAAGATTCAGGTGTGCACACTGTATATAACTTGTATGAAGCGGCGGGTGCCGGTTTTGTTGATCATGTGATCAAAGAGTTACTCGACTCTCCGCCAGAAATCACCCCAGACTCATTGACGAAGAATAGTCTTCAGCCAACACGGGCAGTGACCGATGAAGTCTCTTCCGAGTCGTGATAATAAAACGAACAGTCGCCTCAGCTCGGGATAATAAACCGGTTTTTATCGAATTATCCCATTTCTTATACCGAGTTGAGGTTAACTTACCGACGCCTAGATAACTTTCTAGGCGTTTTTGTTTATTGCCGCGTATTGCTGCGGATTAAAAATCTCCGTTACATACACAGTAAAGTCATGCTATAACTCATTAATAAGACTTTTTTTGTCACCCTTTTGTTGGATTTTTTGAAGTATGTCAAACCCTGCTCAACGCGCGACTAAATTATTTGTTCAAACATTTGGTACCAAGCCTGACGACTTATACCAAGCCCCTGGGCGAGTGAATATTATGGGCGAGCATACCGACTATAACGAAGGACTCGTACTACCTGCAGCAATTAACTTTCACACTGTGATTGCAGTAAAACATCGCGATGATAATTTATTTCGCGCCGTGACCACAGCTTTTCCAGGACAAATCAAACAATGGCACTTTGGTGAAGAAGGTGCAGTTGCGGCAGGTGATGATTGGTGTCATTACCTCAAAGGCGTGACAGCAGCCATGAACCAATCGGGTTTACGCGCAAATGGCTTAGACTTAGCCATAGTGGGTGACGTGCCACTCGGAGCAGGTTTATCGTCGTCGGCAGCACTTGAAATCGCTTTCGGTACGGCCATCAGTTATGCCAGCCAATTACACTTGTCACCTTTAGCTATTGCCCAATTGGCTCAGCGCGGCCAAAGCCAATTTATGCAGTTAAATTGCGGCATGATGGACCAAATTATCAGCGCGATGGCACAACCCGATCACGCCTTATTAATTGATTGTTTAGAATTAGAAAGCGAAGCGGTTTTATTGCCAGAAGAGTTAAGCTTGATCGTGATTGATTTAAAACAAGACCGCCATGGGTTTACCCAGCAATTTGAACAACGCAAACAAGAATGCAACCAGATCACCGCGTTGCTTGGCCTCGACTCACTGCGAGATTTATCACTAAGCCAACTGACCCAAAATAAAGATGTGCTAAGTAATGAGCAGTTTCGACGAGCGCGCCATATCATCACTGAAAACCAACGCACCAGTAATGCCGCCAGAGCCTTGCAACAGAATAACATCCCTCGTTTTAGTCAGTTAATGGCTCAGTCTCAAGCATCAATGCGTGATGATTTTGATATTATCACTGTCGAGATAGACACCTTAGTCACTATGATTGCAACACTTATCGGTGAGCAAGGCGGTGTGCGTATGAGCGATGGTTGTGTATTAGCCTTGGTCAATCACGACCTCACCGATAAGGTGATTAATGTGGTTGAAAACCAATACTTTAAGCAAACCGGCATCGAAGCAACTATACACTTATGTTCCGCCAGTGGCGGTGCAGGACGCATCGGTTAATCGGTAATGTATCTAGATCAGAGAGGCATAAATGGTACGTTTTAGTGTGCTGGAACCTTGGCAAGATCCCCGTGGTGGTGAGATTGAACGAGTTATAATTGATAATGGCATCATCGCACTTGAAGTCTTAAGTTTAGGTGGCATTATTCGATCATTATGGACCCCAGATCGCAGTGGTGAGCGTAAGAATATTGTCCTAGGTTGCGACAGTGTCGAAGACTATTTAGTCCAACAAGCCCATTTAGGCGCCATTGCAGGACGTTATAGCAATCGTATTGCCAATGGCAAAACGCAATATAATGGTAACGAGTATCATCTTAGCGTTAACCAAGCGAGTAATTGTTTACATGGCGGCATTGAGGGCTTCAATCGCAAGTTGTGGCAGCTTGGGGCATTAAGTGATGGCATGCGCTTAACCTTAAAAAGCCCAGACGGCGACATGGGATTTCCGGGCAATTGTACTGTGCAAATCGATTACCGTTTGGTGGCTAACAACTTGTACGTTGAAATGCTCGCCAGCACCGATAAAGCCTGTCCAATCAGTTTAACCCAACACAGCTACTTTAATTTAGACGGCAATCGCAGCGACACCAACCAACAACATACCTTGCAAGTGGATGCGAAAACCTACCTCACCATGAACGATGTTGGC
This sequence comes from Shewanella sp. S1-49-MNA-CIBAN-0167, assembly GCF_040310145.1. Taxonomy (NCBI): domain Bacteria; kingdom Pseudomonadati; phylum Pseudomonadota; class Gammaproteobacteria; order Alteromonadales; family Shewanellaceae; genus Shewanella; species Shewanella sp. S1-49-MNA-CIBAN-0167. Next base: position 58,587 of record NZ_JBEOPO010000027.1, read on the forward strand.
ATACCAACGTCAATGCAAGCGACTGCGGGCAGCGACTTAGACATGGCTGTACCTACGCCAATGTCGGTACAAACGGAGCGCGCTGCATTAGCCGCTACCAAGGGGTTTGATCATTGCTATGTGTTAGATAACCCAGGGGCAGACTTGCAACGTTTTGGCTGTTTAGCCAGTCCCAATAGCGGTCGTAGCATGACGGTTTATACCAATCAACCTGGGGTACAAGTGTATGGCGCTAACTTTTTACAAGGCACTATTGGCAAAAAACAGCGAATATTGAACGACCATCAAGCTGTGTGTATTGAACCGCAAATGCTACCTGATTCACCTAATCAACCCGACTTACCTGGCGATGTGTGGATAACACCTGGCCAAGTGTATCACCACATAACTCGATACCAGTTCGATGCCGAGTAATCCGCCGGGAAAGACGACATTTAACGCCGAAGATATTGGCCAAATTGCCGTGGGCGCTTTTGCCTTGTCGGTGCCGATAGCATTTTCTGAAGAAGCATGGCGCTTATCGGCAAGCTTACCGACATTAAATTTGGTTCTGGTGGTGGTGTTATCGCTAGCATTTATTACTCTGTTTGCTTACCAAAGTGTATTTCAGGCAAATATTGTTAAGCGCAGAGGAGCCTTTTTTTTGCGGGTGATAGCGGCGTATATATTGACGTTATTAGTGGTGGGTATTGTGCTATTGGCATTAAATAAATTGCCCTTATGGGACGATCCCATTTTAGCATTAAAACGGATTATTTTGATTGCGATGCCCGCATCCATGGGGGCGATAATTGTCGACAGTTTCGACAAAGAATAAACGGCATAAAGAATAGATTATTCTTTATGCCGTTAGTCATCTATAACAAATAAAAAATAGGATGATAAGATTAACCACAGAAACATCTTGAGTCGGAGACTTAAAGTTATCTGCTTGTTTAATCGTCTACGCTATCCCCCATTTCATCAAAGCTATCGTCATCATCATCGTCATCTAATTCTGGGATGTCATCATCTGTGTCAACAATTTCATCTGGCTCTGGTACAGGTTTAGCCTTACGAGAAGGCGCAGTATCAGGTACTTTTGACAAATCGATACGTGATTGATGTTTTAACATAAACTCAGCACGCTCCGCTTTCCAAGCTTCATTTAACTCAGCGATAGCGACTTTTGTTTGTTCATCATCCAAGTCATATAAATTAACTTTAACGATGTCTTCTACATACTCAACAATTGTGTTTCGAATTGTATTGTATAAGTAGATGCGTCCTGGAGACGCTTCTGGCAATTGGTTATCATGAACGACGATAGTGTTACCTTTCGATGTTCTTAATTCACCAAACCAAACTTGTTTTTTTGCCGTGTTATACATATATGCTAACGCCCTTAATCAACACATATTCTAAAAATGATGCAGGATTATTGAAGATAACATCTTCATACTGCGCCACGATTATCTGTTCTGTATTTGTGTGGGTATTTAACCAGAATATTTCTGATAATCAATGCCTAAAACGATGAATTTTCGCGTAATCGCATAAAAATGTCGGTTGTAGTCAGTTTTTTACACTTTACTGTCATTTTTCTCACCAAATAAACGTCCCAAAAAAGTGATTAACCACTTTCAGGCCAATCACTATGTCATCACGACTTTAGCTTAAAAAAACCAAGCTTCAAGTTTTTTATCAAAATATATCGCTGATTAAGACCCAATCGCTACTCTGTGCATGACTTAACCAGCTTGCGCTTGCAGAGCTAACACTATTTTGCCTTTATGTTGCCCAGACTCCATTCGCTGGTGCGCCTCAACCACCTGTGAAAAAGCAAATACGCTGTCGACAGGGATACTCATTTCACCGTTATTCAATAATGGCCATACATATTGAGCCAAGCCTTGTGCAATTTGGGCTTTATTAGCCACACTTTGTGGTCGAAGGGTTGAACCTGTCCACACTACCCGCTTCGCCATAATGCGGAAAATATCCACGTTGGCCTGTGCACCACGCTCCATTGATACCGATACCATGCGCCCGTCTACTGCGATGGCTTTTAAGTTCTCATTAATAAAGTCGCCACCGGCAATGTCCATAATCACATTAACCCCTTGGCCACCCGTCGCCTCTAAGATGGGTTCAACAAAATGCTGCTGGTTATAATTAATCGCCACACTGGCGCCTTGCTCAAGACAATATTGGCATTTTTCTGCACTGCCCGAGGTAGCAAAAACGGTCGCGCCTAGACAACTCGCCATTTGAATCGCAGTAGTACCAATTCCGCCAGAACCACCATGAATAAGCACGGTTTCACCTGCTTTAAGCCCGCCGCGAATAAATAAGTTACCCCAAACAGTAAAAAAGGTTTCTGGCAGAGCAGCAGCTTGTACGTAACTGTAACCGGTGGGAATAGGTAAGCAATGAGCTGCGTAAGTATTGACTAACTCGCCATAGCCGCCACCGGGCACTAATGCACACACTTTATCGCCTACTCGCCACTGAGTGACATCGTCGGCTACAGCAACAATTTCACCCGCCACTTCTAAACCAAGAATAGGGCTGGCATCTGCTGGAGGTGGGTAAGCACCAGCGCGCTGTTTGATATCTGGGCCATTAACGCCAGCAGCATACACTTTAATCGTCACTTGGCCCGCGGTTGGCATCGCAAGCGTTGACTGAGTCATGGTCATCACACTGGGTTCGCCGGTTTGTTCAACAACCACATGGGTAAATTGTCTATTTAATGTCGCCATAAAAATATTATCTCGGTTGGTTGTTATCAAAAAGTAACCAGAATTAATAACCTGTTATAGGGCTCTGGGATCTGTTCACAAAACAGACATGTTTATTAAGGAACAACTAAACTAGTATCTTTTTTAATCAAAAAAGGTTGTCTATACACTTTAAACAATTACTATACTCGCCCATTCAAATCATGGAGCAAAATACTTGTTAAAGTACTTTATCGTTTTACTGTCTCTTTTCAGTATTAATGCCCACTCTGCGCCTCTTCGAATCGCCTCAGATATTTGGTGTCCGTATATCTGCGAAAATCAAACTGGATACGTTGTAGAACTAACCCGTCGCGCTTTTGAGATCCAAGGTCAAGCCGTTGAATTTCGAAAGCTTCCGTTTAAGCGGGCATTGATTGAACTGCAAAGAAACAATATTGATGCAGTGCTTGCACTGACCGCAAGCGCGATAGCCGACAATAAATTACTCAGTGCTGATGTGATTTTGGGCTATAACAGCAACGACTTTTATACTCTTGTTGACAGTAATGAGTCATTTAAGCAGATTAGCGACCTGAATAAAACTCAACAAGCGGCGATAGTGAATGGTTACGGCTATGGCGCAGCACTTGACGCCTGGTTTAACGCGCATGCTAATACGTACTTTGCCTCAGGTAGCGATCCATTAGCGATGAATATTATTCGCCTTGTAAAAGGCCGTCATTCCGTGATCGTCGACAACAGAAATGTCATTGAGTACACCGCGAGTCAATTAAATTTAAGTAAACAGCTTCGCTATGCTGGCACCATAGGAAAACCTGTGCCCTTGTATGTTGGTTTTAGTCAGCAAAATAAAGCCCATGCGATCACCTTTGCTAACGGCATAGATATACTAAAAGCTAATGGTGAATATCAACAGATTATCAATAAGTACAAAATTTTACCTGAATTAACCTCAGGCGAAGTCCGCCACAAAAACCTGCAAAAGTTTCTGCCTAGCTTCAATTAATACTGCTAGCCGTTTTTATGCCATAGGGAATTGGCATCAGCAAGGTGCAAAACTTCGTAACACTCTTCTCACTGCATAACCTTATTAAGTTAGTTACACTGCCCCCCAAAAAAAGATATCAATCATCATTTTGGGTTTATTGGCATCAGTTTTCTGCTGTCAAAGGAGTGTTTATGCGCATGTATCGTCACCTGCTGTTATTGGCATTGACCAGTTCAGCAATCTTTACAAGTTCGGCTACAGAAATGGTCCAAAGCAAGCAGCATTTCGACGACAAGTTTCGTCAACTTGAAGAGAGCCTACCCACGCCAAATAATTATCGCAATGCCGCTGGTGAACCGGGAATCGATTACTGGCAACAACAAGTTGATTATAAAATCAATGTCACACTTGATGAACCAAAGCGTCGTATTCAAGGTGAGCAAGTGATTACTTACCACAATAATTCTCCCTATACGCTTAAATATCTGTGGTTGCAGCTAGAACAAAATCGCTTTAAATCAGACTCGATAGCAGAACGCAGCAGCACCTTTTACGGCGACGATGGTAGCGTGAGTGCTAACAACACTTATGGTGATAATGCGTTTGCAAAAATCAGCTTGCAAGACCTGCGTCGCCAACAGTTTTTAGCCGATAACGAAATGGGCTATCGCATTGGTAAGGTGACGGGGGCAAATCATAACCCATTAAAATACACCATTGTCGGCGCTCAAATGCGCATTGATTTGCCGCAGGCGCTACCAGCCAACAGCAGCACCAAAATTAATATTAGCTACGCTTACAATATCTTAGAAGAAGATGCCGTGGGCGCACGTTCTGGCTATGAGCACTTTCCCGATGACAAACGTGCAGGCGGTAATGACATCTTCTTATTGGCGCAGTGGTTTCCGCGCGTCGCCAGTTATTCTGACTATGAAGCCTGGCACAACAAAGAATTTTTAGGCAGCGGCGAGTTTACCCTCGAGTTTGGTAATTACGATGTCAGCATGACGGTACCCAGCGACCACATTGTCACGGCCACTGGCGTATTACAGAACAGTAAAAAAGTATTGTCGTCACAACAACTCAAGCGGTTAGATAAGGCTAAAACCGCCGAAAAACCCGTGTTTATCGTGTCCGCAGACGAAGCACTCGCGAATGAGTCTAGTACGGCCAAAGGCACTAAAACCTGGCATTTTAAAGCCGAAAATGTCCGCGACTTTGCCTGGGCATCATCACGTAAATTTATTTGGGACGCCCAAGGTTATCAGCAAGGTAATGATACCGACACGCCCGTTATGGCGATGTCGTTTTACCCTAAAGAAGGTGGCGAGTTGTGGCAGCGTTATTCTACAGCCTCAATTATTCACACCCTTAAAGTCTATTCACGCTTTACCTTCGATTATCCCTACCCCGCAGCCATTAGTGTTAACGGCCCCGTTGGCGGCATGGAATACCCGATGATCAGCTTTAATGGCCCACGCACCATTTGGCATGAAGATGAAAGTCGCACTTATACCTTGGCGGAAAAACAATTCTTAATTGGCGTAGTGATCCACGAAGTGGGCCATAACTATTTTCCGATGGTAGTGAACTCAGATGAACGTCAATGGACCTGGATGGACGAAGGCCTTAACAGCTTTTTAGACGGCATTGCCACCCGCGAATGGGACCCAGATTTACCTTGGGGGCGTGAGCCAAGCGATGTAATTGAGTACATGAAGTCTAACGTGCAAGTACCGGTAATGACCCAGTCAGACAGTGTATTGCAGCTTGGGCCTAATGCTTATACTAAACCCGCGGTGGCACTCAATATTTTACGTGAAGTAATATTAGGCCGTGAGCTGTTTGATTTTGCCTTTCAAGAATACAGTCGCCGCTGGATGAACAAGCGCCCAACCCCAAGCGACTTTTTCCGCACCATGGAAGAAGCCTCAGGGGTGGATTTAGACTGGTTTTTCCGCGGCTGGTTTTACACCACAGATCATGTGGATATTGCCTTAGATCGGATTTATAAACTGCGCCTAGACAGCAATAATCCTGATATTGATTTTGATCGCCGTCGCCAAGATTATAAAGACAAACCTATGCCTTATTCGGTTGAACGTAATCAACAAAGCGGTCAAAAAACCTGGGTTGAGTTAAATCACGACAACGCGGATTACCATGATCAGCATGATCAATTTAGCGTCACCAATAAACAACGTAACAAGTACAACAAAAAGCACGCCGAACTCGATCCATGGGAGCAACAAGTCCTGGCGCGGGCACTTAAAGAAGATAAAAACTATTACGTGTTTAACTTTGCCAATCTTGGCGGGTTGGTGATGCCCATTTTGCTTGAATTAACCTTCGAAAATGGTAACACCGAATCATTGGTGTTCCCTGCTGAAATTTGGCGGCGTTCGCCATTTGCAGTCAGTAAACTGATTGTGACTGACAAAGACAATGTCTTAGTGTCTGCTGTGGTTGATCGCCGTGGTGAAACTGCCGATGTGAATATTGAAAACAACTATTATCCGCGGCAAATTATTCCATCACGCATTGAAGCCTTTAAAGAAGAAGAGCGTAAGGGTAATCAGTATCGCGATATCATGCACGACAACAAAGAAGCCCTTAAACAGCCTGAAATTAAACTGAAGAAGAAATAATGTCCATTTTAGTCAAATGTTTGATCTGTTTTACAGGCTTGCTCTGTTTTGCTAGTGCAGCTAATGCCCACCAGCAAAAAGAAGCCTATACCAGTATTGTGTTTAATCAGCGCACGGGAATGCTTGAAATTCAGCATCGATTTTATCTGCACGACGCTGAGCATGCTGCCCAGCGGGTAATCGATAAAAATGCCGATTTGATTGGCGATCCGGTCAGTCGCGAAGCCTTTGCTTATTACGCTATTTCAACATTTTCCATGCAAGATCAGCTGCAGCAACCGTTAACATTGACCTATGTGGGCACTGAGTTGCAGGGAAAATATTTGTGGGTATACCAAGAAACGCTCATTACCGCTGATATGGAGGGCTTTTATCTTAAGATGACCGCCCTACAAGAAATGTGGTCAGAACAAACTAACCACATTAATGTTGAGCGTAATAAGCACGTTACTTCAGCAAGACTGCACATAGCAGACGCTTGGCAGTATATTGAAGTGGCACCGGCTAGCAAATAAACACAGATCACCGTCAGCTAATGACAAAATAGCAAGCGCCATACTGACCAACCAATACTTCTGGTATTAATCCGTCAGTATGGCGTTTCTTATATTTTACTAACCGCAATCTCACGAACCACATCATCTAGCGCATCAGCCAAGGTTGAATAGGTCTCGCAATGAACGCCATCTGGTGCAAAGCCCGCTTTAGCTAAGGTTTTAAGTGGCTGAAATTGGAAATCGGCCAACAATACCCGAGTGTTATTATGTCGACATTTACCGAGGAATTTGTACAGCGCTGCCACTCCGCCGGAATCGAGTATCGATACCCCATCTAGGTATAAAATCACCCCATCTTGGCTCGTGCTTAAATGCCCTAACTCACCAAACACAGTGTCGGCGGCCGCAAAAAATAACGGGCCATTAATCTTAAATACTTTCCAACGTGGGGGTAACTCAACATGTATGTGCTTTTTCTGTCCACTGATGTCTTTCACCTTGGTCATGTCGGCCACTTGCTTCATAAACAATAACGACGCCAAAATAATCCCCGCACTGATGGCGATCACCATGTCGAAGAAAATGGTCAGAGACAAACACACCATCAACACCAACACTTCGCTGGCGGGGGCTTTTTTCACCAAGTGGACAATCTTGTGGGCTTCGCTCATGTTCCATGCCACCATGATCAGCAATGCCGACATGCCTGCCATCGGGATATAAGCCAAAATAGTACTTAACGATAATAAAGACACCAACACCACAACCGCATGACACATGGCCGCAATCGGGCTTACTGCGCCGGCTTTATAGTTAGCGGCAGAGCGTGCAATGGCGGCTGTTGCGGTAATACCGCCAAAAAATGGCGTGATAATGTTACCAATGCCTTGGCCAAGTAATTCACTGTTGGCACTGTGCTTTTTACCTGACATGCCGTCGAGCACCACGGCGCACAGTAACGATTCAATCGCACCTAACATGGCAATCGCAAATGCCGCTGACAATAGGTCTTTGGCTACTGCCCAACTCAACACCAAAGACGATTCATCTGCTTGCGTGCGTAGCCAAGGCCATTGAAAGTCGGGCAACATTGATGGAATGCCAGCCCCCAAGGTGCCATCAGGCAAGGTAAAACTAAAAGTAGAACCTATGGTGGCCACATTAAAGCCTTGCTGGTTAAATACCGCCGCCACCAGACTGGCGATAACCACAGCAGGAAGATGGGCAGGAACAGCGATTTTGAGCTTAGGCCATAGAATAAACACCCCTAACGCGCTTAATCCCACCAGCAATGTCGGTACTGAAAATGCAGGTAATGCTTGTGCTAACGCAACAACTTTACCCACAAAACTTTCGGGCATCTCGGTAATGCTTAAGCCGAAAAACCCTTTAACTTGCAGCACAGCAATCACCACGGCAATACCGCCGGTAAAGCCTAACGTGACGGACTCTGGGATATATTGAATATATCGTCCTAGCCGAAACAGCGCCATAACGATCAAAATAAGCCCAGATAAGAGACTGGCAAGCAGTAAACCTGATAAGCCATATTGTTGGACTATAGGATATAAAATTACCACAAACGCAGCGGTAGGACCCGATACGCTATAACGCGACCCCCCCGTAAATGGGGTAATAAAACCGGCAATAATGGCAGTATATAAACCGTATTGGGGCGCAACACCAATGGCAATAGCCAACGCCATCGACAACGGAATGGCAATAATACCTACGGTCAAACCTGCTAATAAATCTTTATAAAATGCAGTAGCCTTGTAAGGAACATCTTTTAAGGACTCTCTAAGTGCATGACCAATTCGCAAAGAAAATAAATGCTTTCTATATTTCATCGTCAAGTAACCTCGTAAAACCAAACTGTCTTCGGCGTGCAAAGAGATACCGGTAATTATATGCTCATATACATACAATTCAACAGCCTTGCAGTTATAATGCGATTATCATATTAAAATAATTAAATGATAATCTTATTATAATAAATTGTTGTAAAAAAGATCCATGAACAGGCATAGAAACGGAAGCAGCAACAAGCTGAATGCATTAATGATAACCAGCCTAAACAGGGCTAAATAACGCTGCCGTACCCAAGTCACTTCAAAATGTTCGTTGCAAAAATCCTACGGGAACTCCCGATGGCCAAGATGAAAACAACCTGTTTCTGGGTGATGTCATGCTAAAAGCGAAGCGAAAGGCCTATAGGCTATACGAGCTAAAAGCCTAGAGGCTAGGACGCTTTGCGGCTGCTAGATGTTATAAAATCATGCGAGCAAGCGGTGACGAGCGATAACAAGCGAATAAACGTAAAAGCTAAAGCATAGCCCTTACTTAATGGCTGTACTAAGATGAAAGAGTTCAATCGTTTTATCGTTATGGGCTAAATGCTCATTGCTGCGCGATAAGCACACACCAAGCTAACCAGTATTAGGCATGATGACGATCATCAAGCAGATACTAATCCAATATCACGGTCACCAAACACCACTGACACTTTTCTGCCACTGCCCATATCTGTATGGTGATAATACCATCCATACTGAGCAATCAACTTTTGAGTGAGTTCAAGACCTAGGCCAAAGCCCAAATCATCTGCATCATATGCGGTAGAGTCACAGTGATTCTCGATATTGACCCTGTGGCCTGATTGCTCAATAATCACTCGGCCTTCTGCGGTATGCTGTAATGCATTGCGAATTAAATTGCTGATAATGATCCGGCATAAGGTTTTGGGTATGTATATTCTAAGTCATCGGTATTAACAATCACTTCTACTGGTTTAGCAAAAGTAAAATAGCCGAGGTCTTGCAGCAACGGTTTTATTCATCAACCTAACGTCACCTAGGTAAGCGATAAACGCTTACTTTCTTGGCGATTTAGCCATAACAAGGTTTCGGTTAAATCCGTCATGGTTAATCCTGCCAACGATTGTACCTGCACATCTTAAGTGTTTAAGGTCACTAGCAACGGTTATACCTGCCTCCGGTTGACGTTCTCAGTCGGTGTAATTGATATTTTCGGCAGTACTGCCCCTCAACTCCCTCGCTACTATCAGCGCCAGTATAAAGATCGACAGGTTAAGATGAGGATGGGGGATGTGGAATGGAGAAAGCTGAAAGCAACGTTGAAAACAACTGCTAACCTTCAAAAGTAGTGCCAAATGGGTAATTTAATGACTTATGTTTGTTATCTTTGCTGCCAATATAAGTCGCAAGGCTGTAAAAGATGTTGCGGCAAGCATGACTATCAAAATTGGAATTACGAGTTTGGCCGTATGAGGCGCTTAGCCCTGCGAGCGGCTTGGCTGTAGGTTTCTTGTGCTATGTTGCTGCTGACTTTATTTATTTCGCTGCAGCCTCGTCACCCAATGGCTGCAAAAAATTAGCGTTGCGGTTATTGTGAAACAATCAAAAAAGAGGCCAGGAGGCCTCTTTTTCACATATTAAAGTCTATATTGCTTAGAATGAGTAAAAGAACTTAGCTCTTAGCTCACCCTTGTCTTTTGCATCTGCGTCAGTGCCGTAGTCATAAACGGTGTAACGGATCGAAGTCGAGCAGCCTTTGAATGCGCCAGAAAGTGTATAACCAACATCTAAGTATGTTTGTGTGAGTTGATTTTTAGATATTGGGTTATCTGTTTCTGTATGAACCAGTTTCAATTTCAAATCAGCAAACGATTTAGCAACACCAACTTGCCAAGTATCAGCGTCTGCATTGTAGTTGCCTGATGTTAACGTAGAACTGGTAAATGACGCTGTGGCGGCCTCACCAATACCGCGATTAACCGAACCGTCTTGATCAACTGTAGTGTAAGATGCGTGCACATTATAACCGCTAAACGATGCGCCGACTTTATAACCCATTAACGAGCTATCTTCAGTCGCGGCATCATCGTAGTTAGAGCCATAGTACTGTGCAGCTACAAATGGGTGAAATTCGCCACCAAAGGTGTAGGTCGCATCAACGTAGAGATCCGCCACTTCATCGATAAAATCAACATAGTGAGCTTGAAGATTTAAATTCTCAACAGAATTATTTTTGATGTATAAAGACACGGCACCGTCGGTTCCAATATCGTAGAAACCGCCCACATCTCCGCGCTGTACATCATCATTGAAAAAGGTTGCTGCGTTCGTATACTTAGTAGCTTTATCCGTACGGGTTTGGTATTTTGTTACGTTTGCTAAAGATACGAGTGTATTTGGCAAATCGGTATTGGTAATCGAGTAGGCTTCAAAAGATTCTTTAATCAAACGCGAACCCGAACTTTTGATCAAAGGTAGTGCCATGTATTGGCGACCGCCTTTGAAGCTTGTGTTGTTGTATTTGTAACCAATATAAGACTCCGACATTACGGCGCCTTGGGCATTCATAGACGTCTTCATCTTATCAGCAGGATCATCAATGCTGGTCACATGAGAAGTTTGTAGTGTGGTGCCAAAACTGAAGCCGTAGAATTCAGCAGTGTTATAGTTTACGAAACCACCGTTGGCCCATATGTTGTTGTCGGCAGCTTCGTTAGAGTCATAGCTTTCATCGAAGTAGTAAGACTTTACTTGTCCTTTAAACTGACCATCTGAAAATGCGTCCGCAAGGGTGTCGCTTGCTAAGGCACTGCCACTGATACCGGCCATTGCCATTGCCATTGCAATCACGAGTACATTCTTATTACATTTCATCATCTATTTGCCTTTGATTTATTTGTATTATTTTATTAACGGTATTTTCAAGGCAGTTATCGCCTAAATTGTTATACCGTTTTTTGAGCGGTGGAATGTGTAGATAAGTTTGAGTTACACATCAAAAATTACGCTTCAAAACATGAATGAGAGTCGTCTCATTAATTATCGAATAAGATATTACTTCTTTGGGTATTATAGAGTTTAGATCGAGATCACTTAACCGCAGTAAATGGTAGCTTTTTTCTAGTTGTTAGATAAGCATCTCAACGAGGTAAGTGAGTTGTTAGATAAACATCGCAACTAGATGAATTAGTGTGACCTAATACTTTGCATGCGGATTAGATAGGCATTATTATTACTTTTTGTTAACATTAAATCTAATTATTCAGTCAGCCTTTGAATAAAAAATATTATATGAAACAGCAATATTATTACTACCTCAGTGTATAACTGAATATTAGTTTTATTAAATAATATAACTACATATTTTTACATGCCTATGCATCTGAGTCAGTTTTGGCCTATTCTTATAGTATAAATCAAGACTAGAAGTGAGATTTGCTATGAA
>NZ_JBEOPO010000028.1:0-70619 GCF_040310145.1 Shewanella sp. S1-49-MNA-CIBAN-0167
AGTGTAATTTGTTTCATGGGGCTATGATGATCCCATTTGGGACAAAATCAAGCATTTTCAATGATCACGGGTATAGATATACCTCATAGACTAAAGTTTAATTCAGTTATCCTCAGTAACACCTATAGCTAATAACGCTATTACAAACAGTTAATTAGTTATCAATTCCGATCTGTTTTTATCAAGTGTAAATCTTCAATGACAACTCAGTGAGATTAACATCACAGTTTAGACCATTTTTTACTTGCTTTACGTTCGCGTCAACGTCAGAGTGATATTCATATTATTGATGTTAATTTTTACGCGCAGTAAATTGGAGTGGTTATGAGTACAGAGCAAACAGGTCAAGATATCGTTATTGTTGCTGCGAAGCGTACACCAATGGGTGGGTTTCAAGGGGCGTTATCTGAAGTGGCATCTCCGGTATTAGCTGCTACCGCGATTAAAGGCTTATTAGCCCAAACGGGTGTGAGTGACAATAGCGTCGACGAAGTATTAATGGGTTGTGTATTACCAGCAGGTCTTGGACAGGCGCCCGCTCGCCAAGCCACTCTGGGGGCTGGTTTACCTTTTAGCGTAGGCGCAACTACGGTCAATAAAGTCTGTGGTTCAGGCATGAAAGCGGTCATGTTAGCCCACGATTTAATTAAAGCGGGTAGCAATAATGTGGTTATTGCGGGAGGCATGGAAAACATGAGCCAGGCACCATACTTACTCGACAAAGCGCGCAGTGGGATGCGTATGGGCCACGGTAAAGTCATCGACCACATGTTTTTAGACGGTCTTGAAGATGCTTACACTGGCGGCGCTATGGGCACGTTTGCGCAAAAAACGGCCGACGACTTTGGCTTAACTCGCCAACAAATGGACGCGTTTGCCTTGGCTTCACTAGAAAAAGCCAATCGTGCGATTCAGTCAGGCGCATTTAAAGACGAAGTGGTACCCGTTCATATCAGCACTCGCCGCGGCGATGTCACCGTTGATACTGACGAGCAGCCCGGTAACGCGCGGCCAGAAAAAATCCCAACACTGCGTGCCGCTTTTACCAAAGACGGCACCATCACCGCAGCCAATTCAAGTTCAATATCAGATGGCGCAGCAGCATTAATGTTGATGACCCGAGACAAAGCACAACAACTTGGCTTAAACGTATTAGCCACCATCAAAGGCCACACCACTCATTCACAAGAACCATCAATGTTTACCACCGCACCTGTAGGCGCGATGCAAAAATTGTTCGAAAAAGTGCAGTGGAATAAAGGCGATGTCGATTTATATGAAATCAACGAAGCTTTTGCCATGGTGAGCATGTTAGCGATTTCAGAACTAGGCTTAGATGCCAACAAAGTCAACGTTAATGGCGGTGCCTGTGCGTTAGGCCATCCTATTGGTTGTTCTGGTGCGCGTTTATTAGTCACACTGATTTATGCCTTAAAAGCTCGTGGCTTAAAACGTGGTGTGGCATCGTTATGCATTGGTGGCGGTGAAGCCACCGCCATGGCTATAGAAGTGTAAAAATCAACATTAGCTAAGCTCAACAAGGCATTAGTTCAACAACACTACCGCACAGGTAGAAGCAAACGCAGCCACATTAAATGTGATACTGACAACCATAATAATCCGCATTACCTGTGCAGTAACTCAATACGAGTGATGTTATTCACTCACAAGATATTCAAGGATCGAGGAAAGCAACATGATCACACAAGTTAAGCATTATATTGATGGCGAATTCACTCATGGTTGCGGCGATCGCAATATTGACGTCACCAACCCAGCCAACAATACGGTTATCGCAAAAATTAACTGCGCTACTACTGCCGAAGTAGAGCAGGCCATTCACAGTGCCAAAGAAGCGTTTAAAACCTGGAAAGAAGTCCCCGTGTCTGAACGTGCGCGGGTCATGTTGCGTTACCAACATTTACTTAAAGAACATCACGACGAATTGGCGACGATTTTGGCTCAAGAGACAGGTAAAACCTTTGAAGATGCTAAAGGTGATGTATGGCGCGGTATTGAAGTGGCCGAACATGCTTGTGGTGTTGCAACATTAATGATGGGCGAAACCGTTGAAAACGTCGCCCGTAATATCGATACCTATAGCTACACTCAACCCTTGGGTGTATGCGCCGGTATTACCCCGTTTAACTTTCCCGCAATGATCCCGTTATGGATGTTCCCGTTATCGATTGCTTGTGGTAATACCTTTATTTTAAAACCATCTGAACAAGATCCTATGACGCCACAACGTTTAGTGGAATTGTTTGTTGAAGCTGGTGCGCCAAAAGGCGTATTACAACTTATCCATGGCGACAAGACAGCAGTCGACATTTTGCTAAGAGACCCAGTCATTAAAGCGATTTCGTTTGTGGGCTCAGTGGGGGTTGGCCAATATATTTATAAAACCGGTACTGACAACCTAAAACGCGTGCAAGCCTTCGCGGGGGCTAAAAACCACTGCGTGATCATGCCTGATGCGAACAAGCAGCAAGTGATCAATAACATGGTTGGCGCCTCTGTTGGCGCAGCTGGTCAGCGTTGTATGGCGATTTCAGTAGCGATTTTTGTCGGTAAAGCCAAAGAGTGGATCCCAGAATTAAAACAAGCGTTAGCCAAGGTCCGTCCGGGTTTATGGGATGACAAAGACGCAGCCTATGGCCCTGTCATTAGCCCAGCAGCTAAAGTACGGGTGCTGAAATTAATTGCCCAAGGTAAAGCCGAAGGCGCTGAATGTTTACTCGATGGTAGTGACTTTACGGTTGCAGGGTATGAGTCAGGTAACTGGGTTGGCCCAACCATGTTTACCAATGTCACCACCGACATGAGCATTTACAAAGAAGAAATATTTGGCCCCGTCCTGTGTTGTATGGAAGCCGAAAATTTAGACGATGCTATCGAGCTGGTGAACAATAGCCCTTATGGCAATGGTACCTCAATCTTTACCGCCTCGGGCGGCGCGGCCCGTAAATATCAACACGAAATTGAAGTTGGCCAAGTGGGCATTAACGTGCCAATTCCAGTGCCATTACCCTTCTTTTCATTTACCGGTTGGAAAGGCAGTTTCTATGGTGATCAACACGCTTATGGCAAACAAGCTGTGCGTTTTTGCACCGAAACTAAAACCATTACCTCGCGCTGGTTTGATGCAGAAGCCGTTAGCGGCCCTAACATGAGCATTGATCTCAAATAAGCTCCACTGGGGTTAGTATCCATTTGTCGCGATAGTTTATTGATTTATCGCGGCAACATTTATCTGCCAACACAACAAGACAATGTTGACTCGCGCCATTTTATGATGGTGTAGCAAGACCAGACACTATAATGGTTAAGCAGCTTAAGCTGCAGGCGGGCAAAAGATCAAATGACCCAAGAGTCATCCAAGACAATAACAGGAGTCCAGCATGGATTTTAATTTAAATGAAGATCAGCGTCAGTTTGCTGATTTAGCCCGTCAATTTGCCGCAGAACAACTCGCGCCATTCGCCGCCAAGTGGGACGAAGAGCATCATTTTCCTAAAGACGTGATTCAAAAAGCCGGCGAGCTAGGGTTTTGTTCATTGTATTCGCCTGAATCTGAAGGTGGCATGGGCTTATCTCGCTTAGACGCCTCGATTATTTTTGAAGAATTAGCCCATGGCTGTACCACCACTACGGCGATGTTAACCATTCATAATATGGCCACTTGGATGGTCACTACTTGGGGCACTGAAACCCTACGTCAACAGTGGTCTGAAGGCTTAACTACCGGACAATTATTGGCTTCATACTGTTTAACTGAGTCTGGCGCTGGCAGTGATGCTGCATCACTGCAAACTAAAGCCGTGCGTGACGGTGATGATTACCTGATCACAGGATCGAAAATGTTTATTTCAGGCGCCGGAGAAACCGAGCTTTTGGTGGTGATGTGCCGCACTGGTGAGCCAGGCCCTAAAGGCATTTCAGCCATTGCGGTACCAGCTGATGCCGCTGGAGTAACCTATGGTAAAGCAGAAGATAAAATGGGCTGGAACGCTCAGCCAACAAAAATGATAAGTTTTGAAAACGTACGTGTGCCAGCGGCCAATTTACTCGGTGAAGAAGGCCAAGGCTTTACGTTTGCGATGAAAGGCTTAGACGGCGGACGGATTAACATTGCCACCTGTTCAATTGGTACCGCTCAAGCGGCATTAACCCACGCCACCCAATACATGAATGAGCGTAAACAGTTTGGTAAGCCATTAGCGGCTTTTCAAGCATTGCAGTTTAAACTTGCAGATATGGCGACTGAACTGGTTGCTGCGCGTCAAATGGTGCGTTTAGCGGCATTTAAATTAGATACCCAAGACCCTGAAGCCAGCGCCTATTGTGCCATGGCAAAACGCTTTGCCACCGATGTCGGTTTTCAAGTATGTGACAGTGCGTTGCAAATTCATGGTGGTTACGGTTACATCCGCGAATATCCATTAGAACGTCATTTCCGCGATGTACGCGTGCACCAAATTTTAGAGGGCACCAATGAGATAATGCGCTTAATTATTGCCCGTCGTTTGTTAGCCAGCGATGCTCATCCTATCCTGTAACAAACAGGTTCACTACTGACTATTCTACAACTGAATGATCCACAACTGATTTTCTAGCATAAGGACATAAGGTTATGACTACACAACCCGATATTCTTGAACATATTATAGGCCACACGGCTATTTTGACCCTGAATAATCCGCCAGCCAATACTTGGACCGCTGACAGTTTACAAGCGCTGAAACACACAGTGCTTAAGCTAAACCAAAACAAAACTATTTATGCTTTGGTGATCACAGGTCAAGGGGATAAATTTTTTTCAGCAGGTGCAGATTTAAATTTGTTTGCCGACGGCGATAAAGTCAATGCAGCTTCCATGGCGGAACATTTTGGTGAAGCGTTTGAAGCCTTAAGTGCGTTTCGCGGTGTGTCGATTGCTGCCATTAATGGTTTTGCCATTAGCGGTGGATTAGAAGTGGCGTTAGCTTGCGACTTACGTATCGCTGAAGCGCAAGCGAAAATGGCATTGCCTGAAGCATCAGTAGGATTATCGCCTTGCGCCGGTGGAACCCAAAACTTAACCGCATTAGTTGGCGAAGGTTGGGCTAAGCGGATGATTTTGTGTGGTGAACTTATTGATGCCACTAAAGCAGAGAAAATCGGTTTAGTTGAAGAAATGGTCGAAAAAGGTCAAGCATTGAATGCCGCTGTTGCTCTGGCAGCTAAAGTAGCTAGACAGTCACCTTGCAGTGTTAACGTATGTAAACCTCTTATTCAAGCTGGGCGCACAATGGCGCGTACACAAGCGCTGCCGCTTGAGCGTGAGCGGTTTATTGGTTTATTTGATACTGAAGATCAAACTGAAGGTGTGAATGCCTTTTTTCAAAAACGCACCCCAAAATGGAAGAACGGCTAATGACTCAAGATGTAATATTTCAAACATTAGGGACGCTATCAGGCCAATCAATTGGTGTGGTCACGCTCAATATCGAAAAAGCGCTTAATGCATTGAATCTCGACATGTTGCAAGCCATGCAAGCGCAGCTAACTCAGTGGCAGCAGGACGATAGTATTGCTTGTGTGGTAATGGATGGTGCAGGCGACAAAGCCTTCTGCGCGGGGGGGGATGTGCGAGCGATTTATCATGCTGCAGTGGCAAACCCGAATAACTTGACCGCAGAAGCCGGTGATTTTTTTACCCAAGAATATCAGCTTGATTATTTACTGCATCAATTCGGTAAACCCGTATTGGTGTGGGGCGACGGTATTGTGATGGGCGGCGGGTTAGGATTAATGGCGGGTGGAAGTCATCGAGTTGTCACTGAACGCAGCCGTATTGCGATGCCAGAAGTCACCATTGGGCTATACCCTGATGTAGGCGCTAGCTACTTTTTAAATCGTATGCCGGGTAAAACTGGGCTGTTTTTGGGCTTAACGGCTTACAACATGGGGGCAGCAGATGCGCTGTATGTTGGCTTGGGTAATCATTATCTTAATAGCGATGAAAAAGAGCCATTTTTCGATGCCATGGCTGAACTGGCTTGGAGTCAAGATAGTGAGCAGAATCATCACTTATTGAGTGACTTGCTCACTGGCATGACTCAGCCGCATTTAGCATCGCTGCCAACCAGTGCTTTGCAACAATTTCAAAGCCAAATCGATTTATTAATGGCCGGTGACATTCTTGATGTACATCACCAATTATCAACCCTAAATACTGAACTTGATTGGCTTAAACGAGCACAAAAAACCGCATTAGCTGGCAGCCCGATTAGTTGGCATTTAATTTTTGCTCAGGCAGCATTGGGTACCGATCTTAGCTTGGCAGAATGCTTTAAATGGGAGTTAGGCGTGAGCGTTAATTGTTGCTCCATGGGTGATTTTTGCGAAGGCATTCGAGCATTATTGATAGATAAAGACCGAAGCCCACAATGGTTGTTTACTGATGTAGAGGCTGTGGACGCAAACAAGATTGCCCAGTTAGTTGCATCGCCTTGGGCTGCAGATAAACACCCATTAGCAAGCTTTAATTAAAAAGGATGAGCAATATGGCAACAGTAGCATTTATTGGTTTAGGTAACATGGGCGGCCCAATGGCGGCCAACTTAGTTAAAGCCGGCTTAACCGTTAAGGTGTTTGACTTAAATCCGGCGGCAGTAGAAGCCTTAACTGCACAAGGTGCATTAAGCGCCAAAACGGCGTGTGGTGCAGCGGCATCGGCCGATTTTGTGATTACCATGCTACCTGCAGGTAAGCATGTGCGCAGTTTGTATTTAGGTGATGACAACAATAAAGGCCTACTAGAGGTGGTGTCAAAACAGGCATTATTAATTGATTGCTCTACCATCGATGCCGATAGTGCCCGTTTAGTGGGTGCTAAAGCCGCCGAGAAAGGGATTGAGTTTATGGATGCACCAGTCTCTGGCGGCACGGCAGGCGCTGCAGCAGGCACCTTAACCTTTATCTGTGGCGGGACTGACCAAGCTTATCAACAAGCGCAAACGGTGTTGACGGTTATGGGCGGCAATATTTTCCATGCTGGCGCGGTAGGGGCAGGTCAAATTGCCAAAATTTGTAATAACATGCTGTTGTCTGTGTTAATGGTCGGTACCAGTGAGTCATTACAATTAGGTTTGGATAATGGCTTAGATCCTAAAGTGCTATCTGATATCATGAAAGTCAGCAGTGGCGGTAACTGGACCTTAGAAAAGTATAATCCATGCCCTGATGTGATGGAAAACGTACCGTCGTCTAACGATTATCAAGGTGGCTTTATGGTTGACTTGATGGTCAAAGATTTAGGCTTGTCGCAAGAAGCGGCAGTCGCCTCTAATTCAAGCACACCAATGAGTTCTCTGGCTCGTAGCTTATATGTTAATCATGCTCGTCAAGGCCATGGTCGTCGCGATTTTTCGAGTATTTTTGAACAATTTTCAAAGAAAAAATAAAGGATTCAGTTGATGGAATTAAAAGATAAGGTTGTCGTCATTACTGGCGGAGCAGGTGGACTAGGTCTGGCAATGGCGCACGATTTAGCTGCTCGAGGGGCTAAATTGGCGCTTATCGATGTTGATCAAACCAAGCTTGAAGAAGCCTGTGCTGATTTAGGTTCAACAACTGAAGTACAAGGCTACGCCTTAGACATTACTGATGAAGAAGATGTCGTCGCTGGCTTTAAATATATTGTTGAAGATTTTGGTCAAGTGAATGTGTTAATTAACAACGCCGGTATTTTACGTGACGGGTTAATGGTCAAAGCCAAAGAAGGCAAAGTGATCGACCGCATGTCGTATCAGCAATTTCAATCGGTGATCAACGTAAACTTAACCGGCACTTTTTTGTGTGGTCGCGAAGCGGCTGCAGCCATGATTGAAACGGGCCAAGCTGGGGTGATCATTAATATTTCTAGCTTAGCTAAATCCGGTAATATGGGGCAGTCTAATTATTCGGCGTCTAAAGCGGGCGTAGCAGCCATGTCCGTAGGCTGGGCCAAAGAACTCGCGCGCTATAACATTCGCAGTGCCGCCGTTGCCCCAGGTGTTATTGCTACTGAAATGACCGCCGCCATGAAACCAGAAGCGTTAGAACGCCTTGAAAAAATGGTTCCAGTTGGCCGTTTAGGTCAGCCAGAAGAAATTGCTTCAACGGTGCGTTTTATCATTGAAAATGATTATGTGAATGGCCGAGTGTTCGAAATTGATGGTGGTATTCGTTTATAAGCGATGATATCTGCTTTAAGTTTGTTATGATGCTGTCACGCCAAGCTAATACTATTCGTATTAGCTTGGCGTTATTTTTTCACTCTTTAGGGATGCTATTACGTGGCCAAATTAGAATTTCTGATCAAAAAAATCATGTTAATTGTTGGAGTGCTAGGGGTGATAATCATCTATGGCGGTTTTTTGTATTTATTCTTTTCCGATCGTTCAACGGCTGCTTTACCGTGGTTTTTACTTATCTCACCTTGGATTTGCGTCTACTTTGGTTTAACACATGTGCAGCAAGTGGCTGTAATACAATGGTTTGTCAATAAATTCACCTTTAAAAACAACGCTAAGTAGCCCCGTTTATGTCTGCTCTATCAGCGTTTTTATCGCGGTTTTCTATTCCCCTGTATACCATGATAGCCTTGGTTGCATTTGCGGCTAACTCAGTATTGTGCCGCATGGCGTTATCATCGACCCAGCAAACAACGCCATTAATTGACCCAAGCAGTTTTACGGCCATTCGTTTGACCACAGGTGCCTTGGTGTTGTGGTTATTAATGTTATTGCGACCAAGTAAAACCGACACTAATAACTCCACTCGCCGAGGTAGCTTGTTTGCTGCGGGATTACTGTTTATCTATG
The DNA here is from genome assembly GCF_040310145.1 of Shewanella sp. S1-49-MNA-CIBAN-0167. NCBI lineage: Bacteria > Pseudomonadati > Pseudomonadota > Gammaproteobacteria > Alteromonadales > Shewanellaceae > Shewanella > Shewanella sp. S1-49-MNA-CIBAN-0167. The sequence goes on from NZ_JBEOPO010000028.1 coordinate 8,850, forward strand.
CTGTGGCGTTTTCATACGCTTATGTACTGCTCGACACCGCTACTGGTGCGTTGATTTTGTTTGCCGCAGTGCAAATTAGCATGATGGTCATCAGCCATATTCAAGGTCAACGACTGACGTTACTCGAGTTCATTGGGGCATTATTGGCTTTTGCTGGCTTTGGCTATTTAGTGTTACCTGGGGTTAGTGCTCCCTCACTCACCGGCTTAGTGTTAATGGCCATCAGTGGCTGTGCATGGGGGGGCTACACTTTATTGGGTAAACAGTCTCGCCAACCGCTATTCGACACTGGATATAATTTTATTCGGACCTTGCCGTTGGTTATGGTGATGATAGGCGCAGTATGGTTGCTGTCCGTGTTTGCCGTTACCGAACCAATGAGCCACTTCATATTATCACCATTAGGGATCCTACTGGCCATCTTGTCAGGCGGGGCGGCATCCGGTGTCGGGTATGCATTATGGTATCAAGCATTACGTGGGTTAACATCAACCCATGCCGCGGTATTACAGCTGACCGTTCCCGTCATTGCAGCCTTAGGTGGCGTGTTGTTTTTAGGTGAAACGATCAGTATTCATCTTAGTATCTCAGCCTGCATCATTTTTTTAGGCATAGCATTAGTCATTTTAGCTAAGCCAAAACAAATCAAAATTTAATAGATTAACTCAATAAAACAAACGATTAACGAGGTTATATGAGCAATTCAACAGCGTATCCTATTGGTACTCCAGGGCAAAAGTGGACCGATGCTGACAAAAGCCAATGGTTAGCACAAGTGACGATAAAACGTTCATATCAAGATGAAGTGGTGAGTAAATTAACCCCGCTGGCCGCTCAGTTTGAACAAGTACAATACGGCGCGTTATCTTATGATGCCGACAAATACCCACTGTTTGCGTTTAAATCTCAGCAGTGGGATAGCAATAAAAAAACCATTCTCGTGACGGGTGGTGTGCATGGATATGAAACCAGCGGTGTACAAGGTGCGATTCAATTCTTAGCCACGAAAGCACAACACTATGCTCAATATTTCAATGTAGTCGTAGCGCCTTGCATCAGTCCTTGGGGTTATGAAACTATTAATCGTTGGAATCCTAAAGCCATCGACCCTAATCGTTCTTTTTATCCTAATAGCCCAGCAGAAGAGTCTGCTGCACTGATGGCATTTGTCGCAACACTGGGCGATATTTATGCGCATATTGACCTACATGAAACTACCGATACTGACGAGCTGGAGTTCAGACCGGTATTATCTGCTCGCGATGGTGTTGAATACGACAAAGGTATTATTCCTGACGGTTTCTACCTTGTCGGTGACAGTGACAACCCAACACCCGCATTTCAAAAAGCGGTTATCGACTCGGTCTTAAAAGTGACTCATATTGCTCCAGCAGATGATAAAAACCAACTTATCGAAGTGCCGATTGAACAATTTGGGGTGGTTAACTATCCGGTTAAAAAACTCAGTTTATGCGCCGGCATTACAGTCAATCACTTTAACACCACCACCGAAGTCTATCCCGATAGCCCACTTGTCACCGTTCAAGAATGTAACGACGCTCAAGTCGCTGCCATCATTGGTGGATTGGATTATATTGTTGGTTATTTGAAGCTTTAAAAACGATGGCAAGCGATGACAAGCGATGACAAGCGGTCAAAGCCTAGAGACTAGGGCGGACTGCGTCCTGCTAGATCGCTGCGCTGCTATAAAAGCGGAGAAGAGCGGGATGACAAGCGATAGCCGGCGATGACAATCGATGACAAGCTGGCAGTGCCTAGAGATTAGGGCGGACTTCTTCCTGCTAGAGTCGTTTCGCTGTGCTGTTTGCTTTTATAGCATCTAGCCGCGCAGCGTCCTAGCAGCGCAGCGCTCTAGGCTGTTTGTTTTATTGCGTCCTGCTAGGGTCGCTTCGCTGCTAAGATTTTATAGCATCTAGCCGCGCAGCGTCCTAGCAGTGCAGCGCTCTAGGCTCTTGCTATAGATTTTATAGCCTCTAGGCTGTTGAAGCTTTTACCGTCAACGCCGGGTTAGTGTTTGCTTTTGTGTTGTTATCGATATCGGTCCATTTTAGGTTGATAAATAGCCCGAAAATCCTTACAATATTGCGCTTCGTATTTACCTCGGCTTTGCCGTATGCCAGTTTCAATATCATTTTTTGCTTGCTTGGGTCGTCTAGACGTCAACTCAAACGATTACACGATAATTTGATATGGGCTTTAACACACAACACGATTTGGAATTTCATTTTGATTACAACAGCTAACATCACGATGCAGTTTGGCGCAAAGCCACTGTTTGAAAACCTATCAGTTAAATTTGGTGGCGGTAATCGCTACGGTTTAATTGGCGCGAATGGTTGTGGTAAATCCACCTTTATGAAAATCCTTGCCGGTGATTTAGAGCCTTCAAGCGGTAACGTCTCGATAGATGTTAACGAGCGCATGGGTAAATTAAACCAAGACCAGTTTGCTTACGAAAGTTTTTCAGTCATTGATACTGTGATCATGGGCCACAGAGAGTTGTGGAAAGTGAAGCAAGAGCGTGACCGTATTTATTCTTTACCTGAAATGAGTGAAGAAGACGGTATCAAAGTGTCTGAGCTTGAGATGGAATTTGCTGAGATGGATGGGTATACCTCGGACGCTCGTGCAGGCGATTTATTGCTTGGTGTGGGTATTGCCACTGAGCAACATTTTGGGTTAATGAGCGAAATCGCTCCTGGTTTCAAATTGCGGGTGTTATTGGCGCAAGCATTATTCTCAAATCCAGATTTATTGTTACTTGACGAACCGACCAACAACTTGGACATCGATACTATTCGCTGGTTACAAGACATGTTGAACCAACGTAACAGCACCATGATTATTATTTCCCATGACCGTTACTTTTTAAACTCAGTGTGTACCCACATGGCTGACTTAGATTACGGTGAACTGCGAGTGTTCCCTGGTAACTACGACGAATACATGATGGCTGCACAGCAATCACGTGAACGTTTAATGAATGACAACGCGAAGAAAAAAGCGCAAATTGCTGAATTACAAACCTTCGTAGCACGCTTCTCGGCTAACGCATCGAAAGCGAAACAAGCCACATCACGCGCTAAGCAAATTGATAAAATTAAACTTGATGACATTAAAGCATCAAGTCGCGTCAACCCCTTTATTCGTTTCGAGCAAGACAAGAAATTGTTTCGAAATGCACTGGTCGTCGAAAATTTAACTAAAGGTTACGACAAACCCTTATTTAGCAAACTGAACTTAATGGTTGAAGTGGGTGAACGTATTGCTATTTTGGGTCAGAACGGTATTGGTAAAACCACCTTACTACGTACTTTAGTGCACGATATTCCACAAGACGAAGGGACTATTAATTGGTCTGAAAATGCCAATCTTGGTTACTACGCCCAGGATCATGAAGCTGATTTTACTAATGACATGACTTTATTTGAATGGATGAGTCAATGGCGTAAAGAAAACGATGACGATCAATCTGTTCGCGGTATTTTAGGCCGTATGTTGTTTGGCGCAGATGACATTAAAAAATCCGTTAAAGTGTTGTCCGGTGGTGAAAAAGGCCGTATGTATTTCGGTAAACTTATCATGCAAAAAGCCAATATTTTGTTACTCGATGAACCAACCAACCACATGGATATGGAATCAATCGAGTCATTAAATAATGCGCTTGAAAAGTACGAAGGCACATTGATTTTCGTCTCCCATGACCGTGCATTTGTATCATCATTGGCCACACGTATTATTGAAATCACCGACAAGGGTATTAATGATTTCAAAGGCACTTACGACGAGTTATTGGCGAGTAAAGGTATCGACGCTTAATTGTGGTTTTATAGCCAGTATCGTTTATAGCCAATACTAACGAATTAACATCATTAGCCCTGAACAAATGTTCGGGGCTTTTTGTTTTTATTTACCTGCCTAAGTCATATACTCTAGTGTTATAAATCAATGGTATTACCCAGCACAGGCATCTATTTTATGAGCATCACCCTCGAACAAGCCGCATCAACCTTGAATGAACTCAAATGTCGTACTAATTTTAATATTAAGAATGTTACCGAATACATGCTCCCTGAGTTAAAAGAACCGGTTTATTTGCATGTGGAAGGACAAACGCCATTACTGATTATCCGTCCGGCATTTGAAATTTTTTCGACAGAATTGGCGACCATAGATGGCGTACACGCAAAATATGATTATTACCATAATGCGCAAATGACCCGATTTCCAACCCGTCGAAACAAAGGCTTAAATGAAATTCACTATGGTCTAGCATTTCGGTTTGATACCACAGATGCAGTTATTCTATTTATCAATAGACTGATTGAAATTGTAAAAGGATAAGTTGACTCATTAGGAGCGCGATAGGCCATGACAGAGCAATTTAATATTAATCAGTTTAATTGTTCCATTAGCGGTATGGGACAGACCCTTATTTGGGCCCATGGCTCAACCGGCAGCATTCAAAGTGAAGATGCGATTGGTTTATATGCCTGGCATCGATTTCCCAAAAAGTTACAGCTTATTCGTTATGACGCCGTTGGTCATGGCTTGTCTTCAGCCGGTAAGTGCGTTGAAGACTATTTATGGCCAGAACTGGCGAATGACATGATAAGCATCGCCACGCATTTAAGCGCGCCATCAGAGCTTATTTTAGGCGGTCAATCAATGGGCAGTGTCACGAGCTTATATGCTGCATTGAAGTATCCAGAAAAAGTAAAAGGATTGATCCTGATGAACCCGCCCACAGCATGGGATGCACGGGCGGCACAAGTGGATATTTACCCTAAAATGGCCAAAGCAGCGCGTATTTTTGGCGGTAAAGGGTTAGCCAGGATAAACGCCAAACATTGGGGAAAAATGCTACCAAGTTGGCTGATTAATGGCCACGAACACAGTGTGCTGGGCACGTTAGACGGATTAAAATTGATGACACGTCAAACGCTTGACCGACTGTTTCGCGCAGCCGCCCTCAATGATCTGCCAAATAAACAACACATTGCCACATTGACTATGCCAACCCTGATTTTAGCCTGGGAGGGTGATAAGGCTCACCCCATTGAGACCGCCATTGAGTTGCATAAAATATTACCACATTCGACGTTACACATTGCTCACTCGATAGATGATGTCAATGAATGGCCAAAATTGATCAGTGAATTTTGTCTCAATAACGACAACAATGGGAAAGAACGATAAGAACCTAGATGTTAAATAGCTTCGCTACTAGAGGCTAGAACGCTTCGCTGCTAGAGGCTAGAAAAGCGGAAAGATTGAATGGACCTAGATGCTAGATCGTTTCATCTAGCTGTTACTTGCTTGTATAGTAGCGCAGCGATCTAGCAGGACGAAGTCCGCTCTAGCCTCTAGGCTTTAATTGCTTGTCACCCCAGCATCGCTCTTACCCGAGTACCAAGGCTACTTGGTGCAGTTTTGCAATAAGGCCACAAAAAAATCGCTGCCTTTACGCTCTGCAAAAGCAATATTCCGCTCAGGAATGGATTCGGGGTCGGTATAACTTGCTAACGCTATTTCCATACTGGCTTCACGGATAATATGCAGGCAAGGGTAGGGAGAACGATTGGTAAAATTAGCCGGACTGTCTTGGGGTTCACCTTCAAAGCAATAGTCTGGGTGAAAACTGGCGAGTTGGTAAATGCCTTCATAACCTTGCTCAATCAATTCATCATTTGCATAATCGACTATGTCTAAATAAGGGTAGAAACCTTCAAACCCACGAGGCAGAATAAACAGTGTGGTTTCAGTTTGAGGATGATTGTCCAAGTATTGGCATTCTTGTATTAACGCATTAAGCACTTTTGCTACTTTAGTTTCTTCAATGGCAACATAACGAATGCTGGCACGTTCCACCTCTCGACGGGCAAACGGGCAAATGTTGTATTTCATAATGACATCTTTCACCCATTTTTCAGTGTGAGTGAGGCATTCATGTGGTTCCATTACGTAACCTTTTAACCCTATTTAATGGTTCAGTGAGTTGTGGGTGGCAACATCATTGGGATAATCGATGCTACTAATAATAAAGCCATTGTGACATTAAAAATACGTTGTTGGCGCTCATTTTTAAGTAGCCGTTTTAGCGCCACCCCAAATCCAAGCCAGACAATTGCACAGGGAAATGCCACACACAAAAATACGCTGGCAATGGTAATCACTTGGCCATTGAGCTCTTGCTGCACTGAGGTAAATGTTGCAATGGCGCCGACAGCCATGATCCAACCTTTTGGATTCACCCATTGAAACGCAGCCGCTTGCAAAAAACTAAACGGTTTACTCACCGGTTTGCCTTCCATTTTACTGCTGCTATTGGCAATGAGCCATGATAGGTAAAGTAGGTAGCTGATACCAATCACTTTAATCACAATATGGATGAAGGGATAAGCTTTAAATATTGCGCTTAATCCAAGCCCGACGGCCAATATCATGGTCGGAAAACCTAAGCTTATACCCATTAAGTGAGGAATACTTCGCTTAATACCAAAGTTCACTCCAGAGGTCATTAACATAATGTTGTTCGGGCCAGGAGTAATGCCGGCAGAAAAAGCAAATAACGCAATGGCGAATACTAACTCCATGAAAGGGTCTCTGTAGTGGATTAATAAGCTATTTTGATAAGTCGAATTCTAGGGGAAATGAATGATTCACCATAATGATTTTTTTAACGCTTGCTTAAATATATCGTTTTAATATTAACACAACGGCTATTTATTCATTAAGCTGTTGTTATAAGTTAAGTAAATTATTAGTGACTCAGTGTAATCGTAGATCGTTACTATCAAGCAACAAGGCCAGAGTTTCTCTCTGAGCTCGTTACTTGAGCATTTCGATAATAACCAGGTAGGTTAATAACTGACATCTACTTCGTAAGATGAAAATTTACGGATATTAATCACCCCTGTATCAAAAATAAGATATTGGCCTTTAATGCCTTGTAAAATACCGCTAACTTCAGCAATTTTATCGAAATTATGCGACTTTACTTTAACTGGGAATTGCGTGATCGGATAACTTATGGCCTGAATATTAGCGTCTAGGCGTTCAATGACAATATCTTGATGTTCGGCCGCGAGGGCTTGCAGTTTATCTTCAATTAACGGGATAAGCTGCGCAGCTTGCTCTACCAAATCGACATCATCATTATGACCTTTTAGCATCGCTTGCCAATGGGTTTTATCATTAATGAATTTTGCCAGTTCAACTTCAATTAAGCCCGACATTTTACGGGTAGACACTTTAAAAATAGGTAAGCCTTGAGTCGCGCCTTGATCTATCCAACGGGTTGGGATTTGAGTATGGCGGGTAATACCTACTTTAATGCCTGAAGTATTAGACAAATAGACATAATGTGGCACAAAGCAATTTGACATGCCCCATTCTGGTTCGCGGCAAGTGCCTTGATCAAAGTGGCATGTTTCTGGTTTCATTATACACAGGTCGCAACTGGCCAGTTTTGTCATGCATACATAACAATGGCCCTGAGAATAACTTTTCTTGGTTTTTTTACCGCAGTTGCTGCAAAAAATATTACCCGTATGAGTCATGGTTAATGACTTACCAATAAGCGGGTTAAGCGCTAAACGCGCTTCTCCGACAGGTAAATGATACTCCACCTCATGATCATCATTGAGGTGGGTTTTTAGTTTTGATAGCGTTCCAAACATGGTTAATCCATTTATCGTCATTATTATGTGGCAGTTTAGCAGATGATGAAAACGGATTTTAGCCTTAATTTGCCTCGTTTGTTTTTGCCTTAAACGTTAAATTCAACTTATGCTAATTTACTGAGCTTATCTAATACAACATCATCACCCATTTCATAAAGTGATGCCGTGATTTGCTCCTCTTGAGCGGGGTCGGTTAAGCCAAATGCCATTGTCGCTCTAAATAACGCAATGCCTGTGTGGCTGGCCGTTTCGTATTGGCTACTAAACTGTTCAATGTTTACGCCTAACGCATTCATTTTATTAGAGATGTGCAACACAATCCCGGGGCGATCGTATGCGATTAAGTTGTAATACAGATGCTTAATCGGTTTCGTGCTTAAGGTGGTTTTAGCAAAGGTTAAGGCTAAGCCGTCAATGCATTCTAAGGCGTCAACTAATGCATCCCATTTTAGTGCTGGGACTTCTAATTGTAATATCGCGGCAAAAACGCCGTCTATATGGCGCATTTCCGAGTCTAGCCAGTTGCCATTATGTCGGCTTACTACATTGGCTATTTGTTCTACTAAGCCTTTTCTATCAGGTGCTTGAAGAGTAATAATATAACGCATCATTCGATATTTCTCCTATAAATAATGTCTGTAACACAACTGTCATCTTTACGTCATATAATCTCAGCCACTTAAGGTTGTGTTATGTTTTTATTGCTGTCTTACAACAGGTTTACTGTTGTGTTACTACAATTTATTTAGAGACTAATGGATAACTAATAGACAGTTATTTAGTCATAAATATTTATTGTTAGCATAGTAGACTGCACAATCAAAGCGCTAATTATGGCATCGATTAATTATTAGAGGTTCTTAATGGAAAGTCAGGTCAATCAACCTGGTTCTGCTGAAAAAAGTCTACTCGTTGATAGACATGCAACCCGCAGAGCATTTAAGGATAAAGCAGCTGAGATTGGGGTAACCATCGGTGGCACCTTAGTGTTTGTCACTTTGTTATTAATATTTTTCTATTTGCTGTATGTCATCAAGCCCATTTTTGATGGTGCAGATATAGAACCTGTTACGAGTGTCAGCTATCAACATGCTGATGCTAAAACCTTAATGGTCGGCAGTGATGAACAAAACGAAGTGCTATATCGGGTGACCAAATTGGGTACTGTTGATTTTTATTCAGCCGCGAGCGGTGAATTAATTTCGTCTTTTACTCCTAAACTTCCTCAAGGTGCAACGGTAACTAGCAGTACCAAATCAAGTCCAAGCGAGCAACGCTTCGCATTAGGGCTAAGCAACGGTCAAGTGATTGTTGTCGGGATTGAGTTTGGTTTGACCTACCCAGACAATCAACGTCTGATTACCCCTTCTTTACGTTATCCAATGGGGGAAGCGCCATTAACCATTAATCGCGATGGTGCTGTGTATAATCTGGTGTTTGATTATAGCGATAGTCGCATGAGCTTTGCTTATCAAGACAAAAATGGTGCTTGGAAGCTAAATCGCCAAGAAGGCGAAGAAAACATGATGACTGAAGAAGTTGAATGGTCATCGGTTGAAGTCTTTATTGAAGATGCGCCAAACGATGTCGTATCAGTATTAATGACTCCAGATCATCGTCAGCTTATTTTGAGCGCGAATAACAAACTATTTATTTACAACACTCGTAATGCACACTCTGTAGAGTTGCTTCAAGTCGTTGATGTAAAAAAAGTTAATGCTGATGTTAAGCAAGTGAATTTGCTTGCGGGTGCCAGCTCGATTTTAGTCAGTTATGACAGTGGCATTGTGAGTCAGTACTTCCAAGTAAATAGCGAAAAAGGGCGTTTATATGAGCAAATTCGTGAGTTTGATGATATTGCTCCAGTGAGTGTTATGGCGACAGAGTTTTATCGTAAAAGCTTTGCAGTCTTAAGCCCTGAAGGTGAGTTAACCCTGCTTTATACTACCAGTGAACGAGAGTTATTCGACGAGAAGTTTCAGTTAACTAACCCTGGGGAAATGAGCTTTAGCCCGCGTTCAAATGCCTTGGTGATTGAAGCCGATAACAAACTTAACCTTTTCTCTGTTGAAAACAGCCACCCAGAAATATCATGGAGCGCGCTGTGGGAGAAAGTGTGGTACGAAAGTTACCCTGAACCACAATATGTATGGCAATCGACGTCTGGTTCTGACGACTTTGAAGCTAAGTTGAGTTTAATGCCGTTAGCATTTGGTACCATGAAAGCCGCTTTTTACGCCATGTTGTTTGCGGCGCCATTAGCGATTGCCGGTGCCATTTATACCGCTTACTTTATGACGCCAAAAGTCCGCAACGTGGTAAAGCCTACCATTGAAATTATGGAGGCATTACCCACGGTTATTTTGGGTTTCTTGGCAGGATTATGGCTAGCGCCACTGATTGAAGATAACTTACCCGGCATAGTGGTGTTGTTGTTGTCAATGCCCATATCAATACTCATCACAGCATTTGCTTGGAGTAAATTGCCACAAACGTGGAAGCATCGCCTACCAGAAACATATCAAGAACTGATGTTATTGCCAGTGATTATATTTGTCGGTTGGTTCTCATTTACGATTAGCCCTGTCATTGAAGTGGCATTATTTGACGGTAATACTCGCCAGTTTATTACCAACGATTTAGGCATCACCTTTGACCAACGTAATGCGCTTGTTGTGGGGATTGCCATGGGTTTTGCGGTTATTCCAACAATATTTTCGATTGCTGAAGATGCTATTTTCTCCGTACCACGTCATTTGTCAAACGGCAGTTTGGCATTGGGTGCAACAAACTGGCAAACCCTGACCAAGGTGGTATTGCTTACCGCCAGTCCGGGTATTTTCTCGGCCATCATGATGGGCTTAGGCCGTGCAGTGGGTGAAACCATGATTGTGTTAATGGCAACCGGTAATACCGCAATCCTTGAGTGGAGTGTGTTTGAGGGTATGCGTACCTTAGCGGCAAACATTGCCGTAGAAATGCCGGAGTCGGCCATTGGCAGTACGCATTACCGTGTATTGTTCTTAGCCGCCTTTGTATTGTTCGTGTTCACCTTCTTCTTTAATACCATTGCAGAAGTTGTTCGCCAACGTTTACGCGAACGTTATAGCTCACTGTAAGGAAAGATGATGACTCAATTAATGATTATTTCGCCAATCGCCTTGAGAGGTTTGTGTAATGGGTAAGTGGTTTAAATCAGGTTCACCGTGGATTTGGATGACCGGTGGTGCCGTTAGTATCAGTTTAATTGCCGTTCTAGGCTTATTACTGTTAATTGCGTGGCGTGGCTTGAGTTACTTCTGGCCTGCTGATGTTTACCAATGGCAACTTGAAAACAATAATGGCGTTAAAAGCACCCTTATTGGTGAAATTTATAACCGCGAAGAAGTGCCTACGGAACGGTTAATTTCAGCAGGTCATAAATTTACCAAGCACCCTGGTGAGTTTGTGACGCGTTACTTGGTTAAAACAGGTAACCGTGAGTTTGTGGGATTAGATTTTCGTTGGATTTTAGCAACAGATATCGTTAGCCGTTCAATGCCTGCAGATGTTGCTAAGCTTGAGCGCACACAAAATGGTAATTTTTACGGTTACCCCGTTGCGGTTATTGAAGACGGTAAGCGTTTAGCGCTCAATGATGAAGCTGCGATTGAAACGTCATTGATGGGTCATATAGATCGTGCGGTTGCAATTGCTGATGAAGCATTAGCGTTGCAAAAAAGTGACATTGGCTCAATTAATTATCAAATGGAGCGTCTACGTTTAAAAGAGCGTGGTTATGAGCTAGAGGGTGAATTAACTGATGAGCTTAAAGCTGAGGTGGAAGCGCAAGTTGAACAGCTTCACCAAAACTACTTAGTCCTTGAAAAAGACTTGTTTGCCTTACGCGCTAAAGCCGCCCGCGATTCTGTTGTCGTCAAAGATATGCGTGGCGTTGAAGTCACCTTGCAACTGGACTCTATTTTAGACGTCAGCTATGTCAATCACATGAGCTTGCTCAGTAAAGTTGGCCACTGGTTTGTTGGTATTGGCCGCTTTGTCAGTGACGATCCCCGCGAAGCCAATACTGAGGGTGGGGTGTTCCCCGCTATTTTTGGTACCGTTTTTATGGTGATGCTAATGGCGGTTATTGTAACGCCATTTGGAGTCATTGCCGCGATTTACCTTCATGAATATGCTAAGAAAGGCCCTATTACCAAGCTGATCCGCATTGCGGTTATCAATTTGGCCGGTGTACCGTCAATTGTTTACGGTGTCTTTGGTTTAGGCTTCTTTGTCTACATGATGGGTGGCTCAATTGACCAATTATTTTTTCCAGAAGCATTGCCTTCACCAACATTTGGCTCTCCAGGGGTACTTTGGTCTGCATTGACCTTAGCTATTTTAACCTTGCCAGTGGTGATTGTATCAACTGAAGAAGGCTTAAGCCGGATTCCAAGTGCGGTTCGTCAAGGCAGTTTGGCTTTAGGTGCCACCAAAGCCGAAACCTTATGGCGTATTGTCATCCCAATGGCGAGCCCAGCGATTATGACTGGTTTGATTTTAGCTGTAGCACGTGCTGCCGGTGAAGTGGCGCCGTTAATGTTGGTTGGTGTGGTAAAATTAGCGCCAACATTACCGATTGATATGAATTTCCCGTTTGTGCATTTAGAACGTAAGTTTATGCACTTAGGTTTCCATATTTACGATGTAGGCTTCCAAAGCCCTAACGTTGAGGCTGCACGTCCCTTAGTGTATGCAACTTCGTTCTTATTAGTATCTGTAATTGTTGCCCTTAATTTAACCGCTATTAGCGTGCGCAACCATTTACGTGAAAAATTCCGTTCGCTAGAACATTAATTAGCGATATCCTGAGGAAAGATAAAAATGATTTCAATTGATAGTTCAGCAATGCAAACAGAAGCCGTTGATTTAGTTAACTTACCGGCACAGGATACCGCCCTTGAGATCCGTAATCTTGATTTACGTTACGGTGATAAACAAGCATTATTTGATGTCTCGATGAAGATCCCTAAAAAACAAGTTACCGCATTTATTGGCCCAAGTGGCTGTGGTAAATCAACTCTTTTGCGTTGTATTAACCGTATGAATGATTTGGTTGATAGTTGCAAAATTGACGGTGAAATCTTGCTTTATGGTCAAAATATTTATGATAAGAAAGTCGATGTAGCAGCATTACGTCGTAACGTAGGTATGGTCTTTCAGCGTCCTAATCCGTTTCCTAAGTCAATCTATGAAAACGTGGTCTATGGCTTACGTTTACAAGGATTGAGTAACCGTCGTGAATTAGATGAAGCGGCTGAACGTTCATTGCGTGGCGCAGCTATTTGGGACGAAGTGAAAGACCGTCTACACGACAATGCATTCGGATTATCGGGTGGTCAGCAACAACGTCTAGTGATTGCACGTGCCATAGCCATTGAGCCAGAAGTCTTATTACTCGATGAGCCAACGTCGGCGCTGGATCCAATGTCAACCTTAATTATTGAAGAGTTGATTACAGAATTAAAGGAAAAATATACCGTTGTTATTGTGACACATAACATGCAACAAGCAGCACGGGTGTCAGATCAAACGGCCTTTATGTACATGGGCGAATTGGTTGAATATGCTAATACTAATACCATTTTCACGACCCCCAAAAAGCGTAAAACTGAAGATTATATTACCGGCCGTTACGGTTGATCTTTGTTAAAAAAGCTTTTAATTAACAGATATAAATTAGGTGGGTATCATGGAAAAAATGAATTTAAGTAAACATATATCAGGCCAGTTTAATGCCGAACTTGATGACATTCGGAATCGGGTATTGGCTATGGGCGGTTTAGTTGAACGCCAGCTTGAACAAGCATTGGATGCGTTAGCAACGCTTGACTCAGAATTAGCTCAACAGGTGATCGAAGGCGATCACAAAGTCAATGGTATGGAAGTCGCTATTGATGAAGAGTGCACTCGTATTATTGCAAAACGCCAACCAGCCGCCAGTGATTTGCGTTTAATCATTGCCATTTCGAAAACCATTACTGATCTGGAGCGTATAGGTGATGCTTGTGTACGTATCGCCAAAGCGGCGGTAGAAAAGCGCGCTAACAGTCAACAACCCCTATTGGTCAGTATTGAAAACATGGGCCGTCACGCCACCCGCATGTTGCACTCAACCTTAGATGCATTAGCACGTATGGATGCCGATGAAGCGTTTGAGTTGCATAAACAAGATGCGAAAATAGACAAAGAGTATGAAGGTATCATCCGTCAATTAATGACTTATATGATGGAAGACCCTCGCTCAATCCCTGATGTGTTAGACGTATTATGGGCTGCGCGTGCGGTTGAGCGTGTAGGTGACCGTTGTAAGAATATTTGTGAATACGTGATTTACTATGTTAAAGGCAAAGACGTTCGTCATATTTCTTATGAAGAAATGGAAAAAGAACTATAAAAGATAACGGCTTTTAAAACGCCCTAATTTGTACTGTTTATTTAATAAACAGCCCAAATTAGGGCGTTTTTGTTTAGGGGTTTTGATGGATATTTGTTATCTTTGCTGGCTAGCTAATTTGCTCTATTGTTGAAGAATCTTTTTATGAAAAACACCCTTGCTCGTGGTTTAACTAATTTATTGCCTATGGTGCTGTCCATTTGGCTATTTTGGTCATTGTTCATCTCACTCGATGGCTTAGGTAAATTATTGCTCAATATTGTGGGGGTAGAATCTGTTTTTGTTGGTGCCGGTTTTTGTTTGGTCGCAAGTTTAGTGTTTATTGCCGGACTGCTATTTTCAGTTAGCCCCATTGCGTGGGTGTATGGTTGGATTGAAAGCCAACTGATGAAGTTTCCACTGTTTAAATCTGTCTACGGTAGTATTCGCGACATCGCGAGTTTGATGAATCGTGACGGTCAGCCGAAAACTCAAAAAACTGTATTAGTCAAACAAGCTAACGGCGGCTTTGTCGTCGGGTTTATCATGAGCGAATCGGTACCACAGCCACTTGCTGATGCGTTACCTGAAGGTGATTGGGTGCCAGTATTATTTCAATTAAGTTACCAAGTGGCAGGCGTGACCAGTTTAGTTAAACGCCAAGACTTAATTATCGTTGATTGGTCCTTCGAAGATGCCATGCGCTTTAATTTAACCGCCGGCATAACCAACAGTAATGTTGCCAAGAACTAGGTAAAGCGGGTAACCGCCGGTAGTTGCGATAAAAGCTGACAACAGTCGATAACAGCGAATGCTGCGCCTACGGAAAAAAAGCGATGAAAGACTCGGTGCGAGAGCGAACTGGCAGCTAGGTTTAAGCGTTGCTATTGTTAATCTGTACCATTAGCAGAATAATCGTAAAATAAGATCGACCAAACAATTGCCCAAAGCGATAACAGTGATTATCCTTGAGGTAATTCTTTATATGAGTGATAAATCAATGTCGGCCAACGAAAGTAAATTAGATAAAGTATTAGCTGAAGCTAGGGATTATAAAGCCTCTCGTGAGAAAGGGTATCGAGAACAAGCGCTTAAGTTATACCCTTGGGTATGCGGTCGCTGCACTCGCGAATTCACCCATAAAAATTTATCTGAGTTAACGGTTCATCATCGCGATCACAACCACGATAATAATCCATCAGATGGGACGAACTGGGAGTTATTGTGCCTGTATTGTCACGACAATGAACATTCGCGTTTTGAAGAGCTGATCCGTTACGGCAGTACTAAAGAATCCAAACAAGACGCTGCTACGTTCAATCCATTTGCAGATTTAAAAGCAATGATGAAGAAGTAGAGCTGAGACGGTAGAAGCGGTAAGAACGATGACAAGCGGTAACAAGCGGTAACAAGCGATGACAAGCGAGAAACCGCCTAGGAGCTAGGACGCTGCGCTGCGAGAGGCTATACAAGCAAAGTCAAAAGCTGGCTAGATTGATGAAAATCGATAACGGGCGATAAACAGCCTAGGAGCGAGTTCGCTACGCGGCGAGATGCTATACAGGCAAAGTCAAAAGCTGGATAGATTGATGAAAATCGATAACGGGCGAGAAACAGCCTAGAAGCTAGTCCGCTTTGCGGCGAGATGCTATACAGGCAAAGTCAAAAGCTAGGACGCTTTGCTGCGAGATACTATAAATTCGAAAGACAGAAGGCTAGAGGCTGATTCCGCCGTGGTAATACTTCTGAGCAGGGATCAGCTGGTCGCTTTAACGCTGTTATAGAAGCGAAGCGCACTAGCTGGACGCAGTCCATCCTAGACTCTAGGCTTGTTATCGCTCGTAATCGCTCGTAATCGCCTGTTACCGCTCGCTATTACTTGCAACCGCCTAGATGCTAGGACGCTTCGCTGCGAGATGCTATACAATCAAATTCAAAAGATAGAAGCTTAGGGGTTTTGTTCTATCATGGTAATACTTTTGAGCAGAAATCTGCTTGAGGCTTTACCGCTGTTATAGAAGCGAAGCGCACTAGCTGGACGCAGTCCATCCTAGCATCTAGGCTTGTATCGCTCGTAATCGCCTGTCACCGCTCGCCATCACTTGCAACCGCCTAGACGCTAGGACACTTCGCGGCGAGATGCTATACAATCAAATTCAAAAGACAGAAGGCTAGAGGCTGGTTCCGTTGTGGTAATACTTCTGAGCAGGGATCAGCTGGTCGCTTTAACGCTGTTATAGAAGCGAAGCGCACTAGCTGGACGCAGTCCATCCTAGCATCTAGGCTTGTATCGCTCGTAATCGCCTGTCACCGCTAGTCACCGTGCTTTATCTCAACGTTTTCATTTAAGCGCTTTTCAGCTTCCAACCATTTAGCCCGTGATAAAGTTTGCTTGTTGCTGTCACCCAAAAACTGTTGTTTTCTGGCGGCTAGGCTATCCCCAATCTGCTTTTTCTGCGCATCACTTGCTTGTGACCAAATCACAATCTCATCGACGTGGCGAAAACAGCCCATACAATAATTGTCATCATTTAAGCCGCAGCGGGCGACACAAGGTGAGTGCATAGTTTACAATTCCAATACGAGTATCTAAAGACCCGCATCCTATCATTTCAATGAGCGAAGGTTAATAATAAGCAACGATATGTCAGCAATCGATTATCAACACACCTTTAACGAAGTCGACTCACTTTTGAATGCCCTAAAACCCTTGTGGCAGCTCGTTGCATTTGAGTGTAACCACTTACCTTGGCAGCAGGAATATCCACATTTAGCTCAAAAGGTGTGGCAGCTTGATGATACTGAAATAGATATCCTTGATATGGATCAGCAACAGCTTGTCGAAATGTTATTGCCAAGCTTGATTAGCGACATTAAACAGAGCAAACTTCCACAGGTTGATGAATTAATTAGTCAATTAAGCTTGTTAGTCATCACTTCGCCTACAAGTGCTATTGACCCAATAAACTCTCAATCTTTGCCTAGCGGTGAACAGCCACATAGCAAAGGCCAGAATAATGATTTAGCCCATTTCAGTGCCCATATTAAAGGCCGAAAGTGGCAACAAATCATCATGTTTGCGAATCAAGTTGATCCACAGCATCACTCTAAGTTACCTAGGTTACCTATCTTAGAGTGGTGCGCAGGTAAAGGACACTTAGGCCGCTTGGTGGCTAAGCAGCAACACATTGAGGTGACAAGTCTTGAGTGGCAAGCGAGTTTATGCAGACAAGGCCAATTTATTGCCAAACAATGGCAATTACCACAAACCTTTATTTGTGCCGATGCTTTTGCGCCAATCGACCCGAGTAAACCGCTATTGTTAATTGATCAACATGCCATTGCATTGCACGCTTGTGGTGATTTACACATTCGTTTACTCAAACTAGCAGCATCGGCAGGTACGCGGGTGATTTCTATTTCACCCTGTTGTTATCATTTAATTGAGCATTCACATTATCAACCGCTATCGGCCTTAGCAAAGGTCAGTGAGTTACGCTTGTCGCGTCATAATTTACAACTACCGTCACAGCAAAGTGTGATTGCCAGCACCAAGCAACAAGTATCGCGCCATCAAGAAGTGGCATGGCGTTTGGGTTTTGACAGCCTGCAGCGTGATATTCGGGGCATAGATGCTTATTTGCCGGTGCCGACCATTAAACAAAGTCAGCTTAGCGGCAGTTTTAGCGACTTTTGCCAATGGGCTGCAAATCAAAAGAAATTATTACTACCTAATGCTATTAATTTGAGCCATTATTTTCACCTTGGGATTGAGCGACAACGTCTCACCAAGCGGATCGCTTTAGTGGCACATTTATTTCGCCGCACGATAGAGCATTGGCTATTGCTCGATCGTGTCTGTTTTTTACAAGAGCAGGGATATCAAGTTGCGCTGACTGAATTTTGTGCAAACAGTGTTACGCCACGAAATGCCTTGATCCAAGCAATTAAAATAATCGAATAGTAGTCTTGGTCACAGATTTACAAATTAAGCCATTGTTTACACTGGTTTATTTTTATTAAAACTGTAAGAATTAACAAACTGGTTAATTAAACAATAGAGTTTAACCATAAAAAATCATCCAAATTACCGCATTGGCTTGCTGTTTTTGATTGAATAATTAAGCCATTCTTGTTCAAATGGCGGGTTAATAACGAATATCAACTATTCTAGTGCCTTTTTGGCTTGCTAGAGCGAAGCGAATTATACGGTTTAATGAAATATTCACGCGTCTTTATCAATAGTCTGGCTTATGAGCTAGCACCGCAAGTAGTGTCGAGTAGCGATTTAGAATCTCGTTTGGCACCGCTATATCAAAAGTTTCGTATTCCTATGGGGCAACTTGCCGCATTAACCGGGATTACCGAGCGTCGCTGGTGGCCAAAAGGTCATCGTTTATCTGACGGTGCCATTGCCGCTGCGCAAAAAGCCTTAAATGAAACCGGTATTGATGTCAGCGACTTAGGTGCCGTGGTTTACACGGGGGTGTGCCGCGATCAACACGAACCTGCGACCGCTTGCCGTATTGCTGCTGAACTTGGCGTGTCAAAAGACACGGCAATTTATGACATCAGTAATGCCTGTTTAGGGGTGTTGTCGGGTATTTTAGATATAGCCAACCGAATCGAGCTTGGTCAAATCAAAGCGGGTATGGTTGTGTCGTGCGAATCGGCTCGAGACATTGTGGATGCAACCATTGACCACATGCTAGCCGAGCCGACCATGCAAAATTTTGCTCAGTCATTGGCCACATTAACCGGTGGTTCAGGCGCTGTAGCGGTGATTTTAACCGATGGGACTTTGCCGCTTAAAACCACTCGTCAACATCAGCTGTTGGGTGCAAGTCATTTGTCTGCACCAGAACATCACCAATTGTGTCAATGGGGCTTACAAGAAGCTGGGCACTTATTGTATCGCGAGTTTATGCGTACCGATGCCGTGACTTTACTCAAAGAAGGAGTAGAGCTTGCCAAGCACACTTGGGAGCATTTTTTAGAACAACGAGATTGGGTCGTCGAACGGGTCGATAAAGTCATTTGTCACCAAGTGGGTGCCTCTAACCGTCGGCAAGTGCTAAATGCATTAAATATCCCCCACATAAAAGAATATCCCACCTATCAAACATTGGGCAACATGGGCTCGGTATCATTGCCTGTTACGGCTGCCATTGCACATGATGAAGGTTTTTTACGTGTTGGCGACCAAGTCAGCTTTTTAGGGATTGGCAGTGGTTTAAACTGCATGATGCTAGGAATTAAGTGGTAAGCCATTGGCTGCGCTAAGTTTTTTGAATTTCATTATAAAAATCATTAACAGGATGCATCATGCTAGACAACTTGCTGCCATTTAAAAGTCACTTTTTAGATCGTAACGGCAATAAATTGCACTACATAAACGAAGGCCAAGGCGAGCCCGTGGTGATGGTGCACGGTAATCCTAGTTGGAGTTACTACTACCGTAATTTAGTCAGCGCACTGAGCGGTCAGCACCAATGTATTGTGCCAGACCATATTGGTTGTGGCTTATCAGATAAACCGGATGATCCACTATACGATTACACCTTAGTTAACCGTATTGATGATTTAGAAGCCTTGCTCGACAGCCTTGATGTAAAACAAAATATTACGCTAGTGGTTCACGACTGGGGCGGCATGATTGGTATGGGCTTTGCGGCGCGCCACCCTGAGCGCATCAAGCGCATTGTGTGTTTAAACACTGCAGCGTTTCATTTACCTAAAACCAAACCGTTTCCTTGGGCATTATGGGTTTGCCGCGACACTTTACTTGGCACCTTGTTAGTGCGCGGTTTGAATGCATTTTCATCTGCGGCGTCGTATGTTGGCGTTAAACGTAAGCCGATGGCTAAAGATGTCCGCGAAGCCTATGTTGCGCCATTTAATTCTTGGAAAAACCGTATTTCGACATTGCGCTTCGTGCAAGATATTCCACTTAAGCCTGGCGATCGTAATTACGACTTAATCACTAGCATTGGCGATAGCTTAAGCCAGTTTGCTAACGTGCCAACGCTTATTTGCTTTGGTTTACAAGATTTTGTATTTGATAAGTATTTTTTAGAGGAATGGCGACTGCGAATGCCTCATGCCACAGTGCACGAGTTTGCCGATTGTGGTCATTACATTCTTGAAGATGCCAGCGACGAAGTGATTGGCTTAATTAAAGATTTCATCGCGACAAATTAAGCTAATGTGCTAGGTTTAATAAAAGTAAATAAAAGGCTCTTTTGAGCCTTTTTGTTCATTTCAACCTGAGCCAATAATGGTTAATCATGACGAACTTCAAAGACAAGCACGCTAACGCCAATATTTGCCAGCACTTACAATATGCTGCTCAGCATACTCCAGATTCTCTTGCCGTGGCCGTTCAGCAGGCAAAGCAAGGCCAATTTGATTACCAAGAAATCGATTTTGCTAGCTTGCATCAGCAATCTGATATGATTGCTAAAGGGCTAATTCAGTACGGCATTACGCGTGGCATGAAAGCCGTGTTGATGGTGACGCCAAGTATCGAATTTTTCTCATTAACCTTTGGTTTATTTAAAGCCGGTATTATTCCGATTTTAGTCGACCCAGGTATGGGCGTAAAAAACCTTAAGCAATGTTTCGAAGAATCACAACCTGACGCCTTTATCGGTATACCTAAGGCCCACATCGCAAGGCGCATTCTTGGTTGGGGTAAAGGCAGTGTCAAACACGTTATTAATGTGGGCGGCTCAGGTTTACAGCGTTGGTTAGCCAATGCCACGAGCCTTGAAACGATTATTGAATTTGGCCGTAATGTGGCTCAACCTCTTGATATGGCATTGCTTCACCATGATGATATGGCAGCCATTTTATTTACCAGTGGTAGCACAGGTACCCCAAAAGGCGTGGTATACAGCCATGGGATGTTTGAAGCGCAAATTAGTGCGCTAAAACACGATTATGGTATTATTCCAGGCGAACGTGACTTAGCCACATTCCCGCTGTTTTCCTTGTTTGGCCCGGCACTTGGCATGGCATCAATTGTACCCGACATGGATGCCAGTAAACCCATCAGCGCCAATCCGGCTAATTTGTTTGCTGCTATCGAGCAATATCAATGCACTAATATGTTTGTTAATCCCGCCTTGTTGGAACGTTTAGGCCAAGCAGGCGAACAAACCCAACATAAACTCACTAGCGTTAAGCGAGTTATATCAGCTGGCGCGCCGGCGACCATCAGCTCAATTAAATGTTTTAGTCAGATGCTCAATTCACAAGTTGAAGTGCTCAATTCTTACGGTGCGACTGAATCACTGCCTATTAGTATGATTGGCAGCCATGCGTTGTTTGCTACCAGTGACTTAACCGATCAAGGTAAAGGTATTTGTGTTGGTAAGCCGATATCGTCGGTGAGTGTGGATATTATTGCCGTTACTGACGTGGCAAAACCACAATGGGCTGATGTGAATAAGCTTGGCGCTAATGAGATTGGCGAAATTGTGGTGAGCGGTCCTATGGTCAGCCAGGCTTATTATCAGCGTGAGCAAGCCACCCAACTCGTTAAAATTCACCACGGTGATCACGTTAAACATCGCATGGGTGATGTGGGGTATCTTGATGATAATGGCTTACTGTGGATGTGCGGTCGTAAAGGTCATATTGTTGATGCCACTCGCGGTAAGCAACGGCTAAAACGCTTTTATACACTGCCGTGCGAGCGAGTATTTAATACCCATCTGCAAGTTAAACGTTCTGCCATTGTTGGCGTGGATGTGGGCGGTGATATAGTGCCGGTTATGTGTATCGAATTACATAAAGGTATTGTTTGCTCAACCTCTAAAGCGCTATTTCAAGAGTTAACCCAATTAGCTGAACAGCACCCACATACTCAAGGTATCGGGCGCTTTTTAATTCATCCCGATTTCCCGGTCGATGTGCGCCATAATGCTAAAATTTTCAGAGAAAAACTCGCTGTATGGGCCCAAAAGCAATGGCAAGAATAAAGTCGTTCTTAAGTGAGACTAAGGTAATTATAAGGCAATAATAATGACGCTGACAGATTTACACCCCCTAGAGCAAACCGCACTGAAGCAATTAGCGCTATCGGTTAGTAAAGTATTTGTTACCGGCGCAGGTGGCTTTTTAGGTTGTGCTATTTGTCAGCGTTTATTGGCAGCCGGTATTGAGGTCGTTGGCTTTGCCAGAAGTCATTATCCCAAGCTTGTCGAACTGGGCGTCGATATGCGTCAAGGCGACATTAGTGACTATGACAGCGTCAAGCAGGCTATGACTGGATGTGATCTGGTGTTCCATGTCGCATCAAAAGCCGGCGTGTGGGGCAGCAAACAAAGTTTTTATTCTCCCAATGTTGATGGCGCGACTAATATTGTTAACGCTTGTAAAGCGCTTGATATTCATAACCTTATTTATACCAGCACCCCAAGTGTGACGTTTGCCGGTGCAGATGAAAATGGCATTAACGAATCAGCCCCTTACGCCAGTCAATACCTTAATTATTATGGTGAGTCTAAAGCCATTGCCGAAAAAAATATCCTTGCAGCTAATACTGCTTCGCTTCGAACCACAGCCTTAAGGCCGCATTTAATTTGGGGGCCAAACGACCCACACCTTGTCCCTAGAGTGGTAGAGCGTGCCAAAGCAGGGCGCCTAAAGCTGGTGGGATATCAAGATAAACTGGTCGATACCATATATATCGACAATGCTGCCTACGCCCATATTTTGGCTGCAGTGGATTTAGTGGCCGCGGCTAAGTGCGCAGGTAAAGCCTATTTTTTAAGTAATGATAAGCCTATAACGATGGCCGCTATGCTCAATAAAATCTTAGCCTGTGCAGACTTACCGCCAGTGACTAAGCGAGTACCCGCAGGTGTTGCTTATGCCGCAGGCGTGGTACTTGAAACACTTTACGGCTGGCTCAATATACAGCAAGAACCCATCATGACTCGCTTTGTAGCAAGGCAATTATCGACCAGTCATTACTTTGATATTAGCGCAGCTCAACAAGACTTAGGCTATCAACCGCTTATGAGTATCGAACAAGGTATGCAAAAGCTGAAGTTATCGCTTTCACGCTAATTGTGCTGATTAGCTGTTTAAGCTAGCGGTTTGCATTAGTTATTCAAGTTAGCCGTTAACGATTAGGGTTTAAGATAGCGACTTAAGGTAGCGACTTAAGTTAGCAATAGACTTTAACCGCTTTTATTAACTGTCTTTGCTAATGGCTAATATTAACGACCTAAGTTAATGACTTAACTTAGTCACACGAGTAGATAACACAAAATTTGTCTTCACTACTGTCTCTAAAAAAATGATGTAAACAATTGTTTGTAACATTGTTTTTACATCAATTACTTTAGTTATTTTTTAACAATCACTTGGTTAAATTTTATTCCGCTGTATCTTAAATCCCGACCACCATAAAATCACCCCACAGAGGGTAACAACTCATAACAAAGTGGTGCAGGGAGAAGCAATGCAAGATAACAAGCACATCACATGGAATTTAGCGACCTTAGCCATTCATGGCGGCCATCAGCGTGAAGCCTTTGGCTCACTCACCACACCACTATATCAAACCGCCACCTTTGTATTTGATAACGTAGAACAGGGCGGAGCGCGTTTTGCCGGAGAAGAGCCTGGCTATATTTATACTCGTTTAGGAAACCCGACCACTGCAGAGTTAGAGCGTAAAATGGCGCTACTCGAAGGCGCTGAAGATGCTGCCGCCACGGCATCTGGCATGGCAGCCGTATCCAGTGCATTGTTAACCCATTTACATGCAGGCGATCACTTAGTGGCATCAAAAGCGGTATATGGTTGCACTTTTGCGTTAATGACCACCCAATTAACCCGTTTAGGCGTTACCACCACATTGGTCGATTTTACCGATATTGCTGCAATCGAAGCTGCTATTAAGCCCAATACCAAAGTGATATTTTGCGAAACCCCAGTCAATCCACATCTACAAGTATTCGACATAGCAGCCATAGCAAAAGTCGCTAAGGCTCATAAGCTAGTTTCAATCGTCGATAACACCTTTATGACGCCCTTATTGCAGCAACCGCTGGCAATGGGTATCGATATGGTGATCCACAGTGCCACCAAGTATCTTAATGGCCACGGCGACGTGATTGCAGGTATTGTGTGCGGCAATGCAGAGCACATGCACAGATTAAAATATGAAATATTGAAAGATTTTGGTGGGGTTATATCCCCACATGATGCTTGGCTTATTTTACGCGGCTTAAAAACCTTAGATGTCCGCTTAGCACGCCACTGCGACAATGCCGAAGTGTTAGCTGAATATTTAGATAAACATCCAAAATTTAGCCAAGTGTTTTACCCAGGTTTAGAACACCACCAAGGCCATCGTTTCATCGGCAATCAAATGAAGCGTGCTGGTGGGGTCATTGCATTTGAGCTAAAAGGGGATAAGCAAGATGCGATGAACTTCGTTAATCGTCTCAAGCTGTTCACTATCGCTGTAAGTCTTGGTGATGCCGAATCACTTATTCAACATCCCGCTTCAATGACCCACTCACCTTACAGCCCAGAAGCCAGACTCGCCGCAGGCATCACCGACAACTTACTGCGCATCTCAGTTGGCCTAGAGAATGTTCAAGACCTGATTGCAGATATTGAACAAGCGTTAGAGTGAAGACGGGCAGTCATAGCTGAAGATCTTTGAAGAACGATCGCAAGCGATTAAAGCCTAGAGACTAGGGCGGACTTCGTCCTGCTAGATCGCTGCGCTGCTATAACAGCGGGATCCGTCCTGGTAACGTTTTTGAGCTGGGACTTCAGCTCTTGTGGATGACGAATTATAGACATAAAAAAACAGTGCGTTTAGCACTGTTTTTTTGAGCTTACAGTCACGAGTTTTTATTGTTCATTTAACGGTAAGAAGACTAAATATTAGTTACTAGAGATTGTTCCAGCACCGCCGCCTGAACCACCACCAAAGCCTGGACCCGCTGGCGCAGGTGCAGCACCAAATCCACCACCACCTGCAGTTTGAGTATCTTCAACTGCTTCAGACACAATGGCAGGGTCAACACCGTTGGCAAGTGCAATGGCTAAAATCTCATCTGGATTCATGCCCGCTGCTACAGCCGCTTTTAATGCTTTTTTGATGAGTTCTACATCGCCGTTAGCGGCTTGAATTGCAGTCGCTAATTGCTGTGCTTGCGCTGATATGGGTGCATTTTGATTGCTAGCAGTTAAAGTCTCTTCAGCCTTTTCACCTGCCATCAACGTCTCATCAGCTATTGCACTTGCAGACAAGGTGTCTTTAGCGATTGCACCTGCAGATATACCTGTCGTCAATAATGCTGACATTAATAAAATGGGTAATTTATTCTTATTCATTATTCTGCCTCGTTGTCTAGTGAATTGCTAAAGTCGTTTAGATGCAAAGTGCACGTCCAACTCTGGGGTGTATTAGCAGGAATGATTGTACTCAAATTTTGTACAGCATACAATCCATTGCCTTGTAGGCCATCGATGTTCATCAGGGTAAAATAAGCACCTATAGTGGCTGATTCAACCTGTGGTGCAATGATTTTTATGCCAATACCATGACAAATTTGGGTCAAGGTTTGTACAAAAAAACGTGTGTCAGCTTCGGCAATATCGTGAACGTAGCTAGCATCAATCTTAACAAAATCAATGTCTAAGTTACGGATGTAACAAAATGAACTTAAATTTGAGCCAAACCGTTCGATAACAATATCAATATTTGATTGTTTTGCTCGGCGAATAAACAATTCTGTTGAGGCTAAAGAAAGCATTGCTGCAGATTCATTAAATTCATACAAAAGTGGTGGAAGGGTTTTATGCAATTTCTGGTATAAATCAAATAACCAGTCGGTAAATACTGGGTTATGCATTGCACGCTTACTAATATTGATCGCCACTTGGGTATGCTCTATATGTTGTAATTTGTAAAAAATGAAACAAATGACAGCTTGCTCAAGCTCTTGTATCACCCCCAGCCGTTCTGCCATCGCAAAGACATCTAACGTCGATAGGGTTTCACCTTTTATTTTGAAGCGAACAAACGATTCAACATACAATATCGTCTGTTTATTATCCACCACAGGTTGTAGCATTAAGTCAAAAATCTTATCAAACGGAATACATTTAATGGAAAAGTCTTTTGGATCACAGTGACTAATTTCGTTTTTAAAGTATTCAGTGAACCGCGTTAAAATAGACACCCATTCTTCTCGGGAGTGATTTTTATATATCGACTCAGGGTCTACTAACCCGTTTACTGCTTCTGAATACTGATTATGCACCAATTGATTATCTAATCGCTTAACTGCATCCGTAAACGACTCATGGTGATTAACTCGGGTGAGAGCGTGCTTAGCAAAGCCATTTTTAAAATATTCTCCATTCTCAATAGTTAATGAGTTAGCAAATTGGGTGTCGATTACCTTCACCGATTCTTCAGTTAACAATGATATAAAGGCAAATTCAGATCCAGAGATACGATACAACTGCGATTCATGCATTTGTTCAATTTGCTTACTTAGTACAGTAGCACCTTGTAAAATGTATTCATCGCCACAGCCGTAGCCTTCTTTGTCATTAATGACTTGTAATGATGTCATCGACACCAAACCTAAATAAAAACGATCCCCATGCCGTTCATACTCAGCCTGAATAGACTCAAACTTTGTCAATAATGCTCGGCGATTAGGTAAGCCTGTGTGTGGGTCGATATACACTTGTTTAGACAAGGTTTCAGCTAATTGAGTTTGCTCGTTAAATGATCGTTGAATGTTTTCAACCATGCGGTTAATTGCATTAACAACAGTACGTAATTCAGAGGTAAAAGGGCGTACAGTATTTAAGCTAAAACGTTTTTGAATAACCGACTCAGCTTGTTGAACAATACTGCTCAAGGGGGTTAACACTGCTTTTAAAATAAAATATACCAACAATAATGCAACTAACAGTTGCACTAGTGTCACGTTAAATGTGCTAACCGCATGATCCCATAGTGCATAATACGATGTTCCCGCATGTGACTGTACTTCTAGTATGCCAGCAATGCGCCAACCATCACTGACTTCACTGGTCATCACTGGAGGATGCAGGGTAAACCCGCTAATAAACCAATCAGGTACAGCGAAGTTACTTTCAGGGTTGACCCGCTCAAACTGTTTTACCCCGTCAATATCAGTAAAAGAAATATGTTGATAATAACCCGAATCAAAAATGGCGTTGGTCATAGTTTGAGCCATCACCAAGCCTTCTTCCTCCATATAAGGTGACATAGACAACCCTAAGCTGTGTGCAGCCCCTTGCGCATGGGAACTCAGTTGCTCATTTAAATAACTGCGCATATTCGACACATTGTGATATATCGCTGTGCTAAAACTAAATATAGACAAACAGCCTATGAGTAAATATAGCTGTAACCTTAAAGACATCCCTTGTTTAAACATGGCTCACTCCAGTTCCTTTTGTTCAGTTTATTCGCCGTTTTCAATTCGATTGACTAAATCAGTCCAATTTTTTGTCCCGCCGCTGGTGGGCTTGGTTGTACTAAGACCTTGCGCCTTTGCTAGCCATAATCCTTGGCCATTAAATGAATATACAGGTTTTAAATCTCGGCGTTGGTCGGCAGGTAAAATGGTAGTTTTTAAATTATCTAGCACCAAAGGCATCGCCTTAGGGTTTTCAAAATAAATCAGCACCATATGGGGTTCGTTAATCAACAGTGCTCTTACATACCTCAAGCGCATTTTATTTTCATCCACACCCATGGCCTTTAAGGTAAAATATTTAAAAATAGCAAAGTCTTCACAATCACCACCTTTAGTCCCTAATGATTCAAGCGGTGTAGCCCAATAATCACTTTTATGCCAATGGTCACTGTCACTCACAAAACGGATCCGCCGATTAGCAAACTGGTTGGCTAAATGCAAGCGCTCATAATCACCTAACGTACTGCCTTTATTAATAGTGTCACGCCAGTCACTAAAGTCCTCAACGCTGTCCGAACTATAGCGCTGCTCGATAAGTTTAAAAAAATCCTCAGTAAATAAATCATCCGTTATTGTGGCAATGCAGACAGCCGAAGATACCACTGAGATTAGGAGCCAATGGCGGTATCTATCGATGCAACACAACACGAATTTAATACGCAAATCCCACTGCAGTTTATGGTTAGTTATTACAGGGTAATGATGTTAGCAAAATGATGTAAATCAGAAATATCATAAGTCAGTTTTTGCTTAAACGACAATGAAATGATGATGAAATTTCAAAACGAGTGCATAAAGGCACAACATTAATAGCAGGCATACTTCGAAAGTACGACAAAAAACACCGTTCTAAATAACGACCTAGTTTACTCATTAAAAGGATTGAATTTTGATGGTGTCAATATAATGGCACGCTTATTGTTATGTAATAGATATAGAAACGTGTTTTTAAGGTTTATAAATTAGTGTTACGAGCATTCGCCACAAAACGATTGATTGAAAGGAATCGTGGGGAAGGTTTCAGTGTTAAGTGTTAGATTTTATATGTTTTTTGTTTTTAATTAAAACAGTAGCTTAATTTTTTAGATGGTCTTGTTATGTTGCTATCCATTAACTAGGTGCCATTCTGTATGGTTAAATTAATGTTTATATTAGGCACAAAAACAGTGCGTGTTGCTTATCTAAGCTACATGCTGGTGCAAAAAAAATCACAATAACAAATATTAAAAAGAACTTTCGACTGATTGATAAATTTTCGAATTAATGAACGAAGTCATTTGAATAACATACTCCAAGTACAATTACGACTAAAGAAGTAAGTTGATAGTGTTTGATTTTATATGTAATAAAAAAGTGCCAGAATAATAACTAAACGTTAATAACCGTCAAAAAAAAGTCATCAAGTTAACGTATAAACTATAGTTAATACTTGATGAAACCATATTGACGTAAGAAATATCGACGTAAAACAGAAAGTAGAAAGGGAAATTTTAAACAAGGTATGACGGAAATGATAACTGTGTTGAAGCCAATCATCAGATGATTTGTTTCGTTAGTTTACTGATGTGATCTCATATCATTATTGTTTCGCTGCATCCCACTACACCACTTTAGGTGTCATACGTGTTGTTAATTCACCTGAAAATGATTGTTGGTGGCTGATTTTATTTAGGTATCGATAATGCCTAAAACTCACCATCAACTATATTGTGTATACAGCACATAAAAAGGATTCATTTTACTTTTTAATTATTAAAGATAAAGGCTATATAATCAGCAACTTAAAAGGTGTTACAGCAATCTGGAAGCTGCAATCTAGTGGCGGTAGCGTGTCTTTTTTTACTATCCGTTAAAATCTTACGCCGTCATCTTCACATGTTTTTCGTTGAAGACTTTGTTGTCATTTTATTCAAAGGGCGATTCAGGATTAACAATATTACCGGAACAACAAATTAGAAGCTCCAATGGATTGATGAAATAGCAGGAGCCGGTTTTACTCTTCGCTGTCATCTTTAAATATTTATGTTGGCGACCTCAGCTCTAAATGTTTGCCTTTGACTATTAACGAGATTCATAAGTGCATGTACTTAACAATATGCTCTGGATGTTTTGAATAAAAAAGCTATTTAAGATCAACAGGATGTTTGTCTATATGAAAATTGCAATCGCAGGTACTGGTTACGTAGGTTTATCAAATGCCATGCTTCTGGCGCAACATAATGAGGTCGTAGCTGTCGATATCGTTAAAGAAAAAATTAACCAACTTAATGATAAAATATCACCGATTGTCGACACAGAAATAGAAGACTTTTTAGCTAACAAAAAGCTTAACTTTACGGCAACGCAAGACAAAGTCACTGCGTATCAACAAGCAGATTTTATCATCATTGCCACACCTACTGATTACGATCCTGTGGCGAACTATTTTAATACATCGTCAGTTGAATCTGTGATTAAAGATATCATTAGCATTAACCCGAATGCCATAATGGTGATCAAATCTACTGTTCCTGTAGGTTATACCGAACGGATTAAGCAAGAGTTTGCATCCAATAACATTATGTTCTCGCCTGAGTTCCTAAGAGAGGGTAAGGCACTACACGACAATTTGTATCCATCACGTATCATTGTGGGTGAGCAAAGCGAGCGCGCGCGAATTTTTGCTAACTTACTATTGCAAGGTGCAATTAAAAAAGATGTTCAAGTTTTATTTACCCACTCAAGTGAAGCCGAAGCGGTGAAACTTTTTTCTAATACTTATCTCGCATTGCGTGTTGCATACTTTAATGAGTTAGACACTTATGCGGAGTCACGTTGCCTGGACAGTAAACAAATTATCGATGGTGTGTGCTTAGACCCACGGATTGGTAATCACTATAACAACCCTTCTTTTGGTTATGGTGGCTATTGCTTACCTAAAGACACCAAGCAACTTAGAGCAAATTATTCAGATGTCCCCAACAATCTTATTGGCGCAATCGTCGACGCCAATACTACCCGTAAAGACTTTATTGCCGAGTCAATTTTAAAGCGTAATCCTAAAAAAGTGGGTATTTATCGTTTAATAATGAAGTCAGGATCAGACAACTTCAGGGCTTCAAGTATTCAAGGGGTAATGAAGCGCATTAAAGCCAAAGGTGTTGAAGTTATAATTTACGAACCCGTATTAGTGCAAGATGAATTCTATCATTCGACAGTCTATCGTGATCTCGAACAGTTTAAAGCAGATGCGGATGTGATTGTATCTAATAGAGCTGCAGATGAGCTAAGTGATGTAGCCGATAAAGTGTATACCAGAGACCTGTTTGGGAATGATTGAAATTATATCGAATAAATATATGATTAATTAGCACATGTAGTGTTAATTTCAGCGTTGTAAATCAATAGGGTCTACTTGGATTTTAAATTATCTTGTAAAGTCAAAATAATATATTGATCGATTAGTATTTAGCTTAATTAAATAAATTTAGACTTTGTTTTGATTGTTGAGGGATTAATGAAATATAAATCATATAGTGATTTAAGTAGAGATATTAGTGATAATATTTACAAGATCAATACTCAGAATTTTGATTTGATTGTTGGTATTCCAAGGAGTGGAATGGTTCCCTCTTATATGGTTTCATTGCTACTTAATGTTAATTGTATAGATCTACCTGCATTTATTAGAAATGAAAAGCTTAGCAAGGGTATAACTCGTGATGTAGGGACGGATATAGTAAATTCACATGATGCAGAAAATATATTACTTATTGACGATAGTATTTTGTCTGGAAATTCAATGTTGAATTCTTTAAAGCAAATCCCAACGAAATTTCAAGGATTGATAACTACTGCCGCGGTATATTCTAGCCATAAAAACCATGAAAATGTAGATATTGTTCTTACTGAGGTTGAGCCACCTCGTGTTTTTGAGTGGAATATTTATCATCATCCAGTAGTTTCTAATTCGTGTTTTGATATTGATGGTGTACTTTGTTATGACCCATCAAATGAAGAAAATGATGATGGTGATAAATATGTGGAATTTTTATGTAATGCAAAGCCGCGATTTATTCCTACTGAGAAAATTGATTATCTAGTAACTAACAGATTAGAAAAGTATCGTACACAAACAGAGGTGTGGTTATCTAAAAATGGTGTTAAATTTAATAATTTGATTATGTTAGATTTACCAGGAAAAGAAGATCGGCTAGCTCAACCGGATTATTATTCGCATAAAGCTAATTTCTATAAAAGTAGTGATTCTTCTCTTTTTGTAGAGAGCGATATCAATCAAGCAATTGAAATTGCAAATCGTTCTAATAAGTTTGTTTTTTGTGTGGACGAGAATATTATGATATCCCCTGGAGGTTTGAGTCGGTTTAAAAATAAAAGTTACTTATTTTCTAAAGTTAGATACAAACTTTCAAAAATACAGGTGTTACGTACATTGTATAATTCATTTAAGTTCTAAGTTCTAAGTTCTAAGTTCTAAGTGCTATTAAAATAAATAAAATCAATATTTTAGCAAATGTTCACTCAATAATGAGTAACATAACTGCGATACTCATTATAGATGTTTGGCGTCATCCAATTGCCGAGAAAGAGGTTTTTTACTAAAGTCAAATAGTCTTACTGTTATATTTATAATGTGAATACGGTAAGTTATTCTGGCAGTACAGCCCTATAATACAGATCGTATTGCAAAGGCTAAAATAAACAAGCTGCCAGGACAACATATCGTCCAAATCTTTCGCGATTAAACATGATTGGAGGCTAGAGCTGTTATCTAACAGCTGATGGTGATCAGTGGATTTATAGGCTATATCAATAGGTAATTTCCAAATAGGCAAAATTTACCGCTGTTTATCACAATGAAATAGTCACCAGATGCCGTCATTAGCCATCGATACGAGAGAATATTTTGGCTACTTTCAAATAGCGCTTTTTATAGTCTAAGGTGATTTTTTCACTTACAGGAAAGTCAATATTAGTCTTCACAATATGTTATTAAAGCAATGAGTAGAATGTCGAGCCGTTTAAATATCTTAATCATATTAACAGAATTGACAATGATTCGAGTTAAGCAAGTATGAAAACATGATTAATGCGATATACAAAAGTGAACTAAATATGCCCTTATAGCTCACGAAAGTAATTTACAAATGAAAATATTAATGGGTTATTGCAGTAAGCTATAAAGAAAACATGTTTTCACTTGGTCAATTAGCAAGTAATTATACAACACAGAGTTGAAATGAATATCGAACTAATAAATTTTTAATTGTAAGCTGCAAGTGTATTATGTTGTCAACTCGCTATTTAATTGAGATTGTTAGCTACTTATTATTTGAATTTTGTTCTTGAAAATAATAAAAGAGTAATAAATGCCTGAGGTTACGATAGATAAAAAGTTAATAGAATCAATATTGCATAGTATGACGGGGAGATATTTAGTTTATGCTGTACAGTTATTATCGATGATGATATTAGCTAGAATGTTCAGCCCTGAAACGTTTGGTATATTTGCTATTATTCAAGTGTTTTCAGTATTTTTTGCTTTAGTCAGTGAGATGGGTTTTGGGCCTGCATTGGTTAATGAAGCTAAAATCCCAAAAGAAATGCGTGATGGTATATATAGCTTTACTTGGATTTTAGGTGTTTTTGTGTCGATATTGTTTTTTGCGGCATCACCATTGATTTCATGGTTTTATAATAATGAAATATATCAATATTTAGTTATTCCTGTCGCAATAAGTATTATCTTTAATACAGCTATTATTGTTCCTTTAGCATCATTCAATCGTGATAAAAAATTTATATCTATAGCTAGATGTGAAGCTATAGCTGAAGTGATTTCAATTGTTGTCGTATTGGTATCACTGTATTATTTAGAGCCTATATGGGCATTATCATTAAAACCTTTAACAGTAGCATTTATAAAGTACATCTTAGTTGTTCTAGGTTCAAAAAATACAGAAATAGGTATGCCGTGGTTTGGTAAAGAGTTATCGCATACATACAAAATACTAGCTTTTTCAAAACATCAGGCGGGATTTAATTTCTTAAATTATTTTTCAAGAAATTTAGATAATATTCTTGTTGGTAAGTATTTAGGAACAGTTAGCTTAGGTATTTATGATAAAGCTTATCAATTAATGCGTTATCCTTTGTTGTTGCTCACATTTGCTATGTCACCTGCAATACAGCCTGTTATGATGGAGTTGAAAAATGATCTTTATAAATTTGAAACGCTTCACAATAAATTCATAATTGTTATTTCAATAATAGGTTTGTTCGTCGGTGTTGTTATTTGTTTTTTATCTGAAGAAATAGTTTATATTTTGCTTGGTGAGCAGTGGTATGGAGTAACTCCGTTATTAGAAATATTATCCGTATCAATTCCAATTCAAATAGTTATGAGTACTAGTGGCGGTTTCTATCAAGCAGCAGGTAGAACTGATTTGATGCTTAAATGTGGGTTATTTGCTTTTTGTACAAATGTAACTGGGATAGTCATTGGTGTTTTGATGAACGATTTAGAATTGCTAAGCTGGGCAATCGTATTTAGTTCATTCGTAAATTATATACAATGTTATTATATTATGGGTAAATATTTGCTGCCATCAGGAGCTTGGCACACTTTAAAAAGAATATTAACCACACTCATAGGTGTTGCTTTAATGTTTTTTATGGTTGTTAAGTAGAATTTTTATTTATTATCCTTAAATTGTTATTAATAACTTTCATCCATACTCATAGTATTTTAAATATTAAAATAAGTAATTAATTAGAATAACTGCAAGTGCTAACCTGTATTTTGTGAATGGTTGTCATTGAAGTTATAAGTTTTTAATTGTTAATTATTTGCTAGGTGATGTCTTTATTCTATCAGAAAGTGGCGACTAACTTGAGCTTTTTTAATGAGCGTAAATAATATCATTAATGTTTAAAGCTTAATTTAGTTTATAGGGTGGTTTATATTTTTAATTAAATTAAGGTTAGTTTGTGATAGATAATAGAAAAATGCAAATAGATACACTAAGAGGTATCGCATGTATATTATTAGTCAGCTATCATGTTATTGGTTCAACACCGATGCAAGGAATGAAAATAAGTACAGGTTTACTCAGAGAAATTAATGATTTATTTGTTTATATTCGAATGCCTTTGTTTGCTTTTATATCTGGGGTTTTATATGGCTTTCGGCCAATAAGGTCTGATTATTTTGTTTTTATAAAAAAGAAAACCAGCAGACTGCTTTATCCTCTTTTGACAGTTGGAACGCTATTTGCGCTTTTACAGTATTACATTCCAGGGACAAACGGTGGTGATATTGATTTAAAATTTATTCATATCATTCCAGTAGGCCATTATTGGTTCTTAGAAGCAATATTCTTAGTTTTTTATTTTGTAGTTTTATTGGAGTATTATAAGGCTTTTGATAACTTCTTTATATCATGTTTTTTAATCTTAATTTGCATATCAATTTACTTGTATGGCGTTGAGGTTAATTACTTCTCACTTTCAGGTTTTGTTTATTTATTGCCATTTTTTTTGTATGGAATGATGACTACACGATATCAATCTTTTAGTCATAAATTGTATTTGTTATTATTGGTTGTTTCATTTGTATTTATATTTAAAATCTTTATTGATTTCGATGGTAGAGCTGAGACAATTATTGTAGGTTTTATGTCATGTATTTTTCTTTTTTTACTAAAGTTAAGAGTTAGAATACTTGCATATATTGGTTTGTATTCTTTTTCTATTTATCTTTTTCATGTTTTCTTTACAGCTTCATCACGTATTATTTTAAATAAAATAGGTTTTTTTGATATGGAAATAATATTCCTTATTGGACTTGTGTTAGGTGTTTTAGGTCCGATTGTGACTGATAAAATATTTAGTAGTAATACTCACGTTAAATATTTTGTATTGGGAAAGTAAATTTTATTTCAAGGTGGTTTTTTGAACAAATTAACAGTTGTAATACCCACATATGGAAGAGCTGATAAGATTTTACAATCAATATACTCTTGTATGCATCCAAGAATATTTATTGTCGTTATTGATGATAATGGTCTAAATACTACTAACCAAATTGTAACCAAGAAATTAATTGATAGTATTTCTTCTGAATTTTCAAATAACTTACTTTATTACGCATTAGAGATAAACTCAGGTGCTTGTATAGCTCGTAATAAAGGGATTGAAATTGCTAATACATCAGTTGTTACTTTTCTTGATGACGATGATATGCTTTTAATTGAAGAAACTTTAGATAAGCTTGATTTTTTTACTCAGCAGACTGAATGTGACGTCTGTTGTAGCGATATGTTCTCTAAATTTAATGGTAAAAATTATCAGTTAGACTTCTGTCAATTTAGAGGCGTGACATCATATGATTTACTTGAAGATGGAAATTGTTACACGCCGATGGTCATGGCAAGAAAAGAAGCTTTGTTGCTTATAGGCGGATTTGATAATTGTAAAAAATATCAAGATCATGTGCTAATACTAAAAATACACTTAAATGACTTAAATGTATTTTATTTTAACAAACCTACGTTCATACACGTAGATCACGATGAATACAGGATTTCTAATAAAACTTGTTCTTATCAGACCGTTAAGCTTAGATTTGAATATGAATATCAATTACTCGAAAATCTTGAATTAGAAAGAGATGACTACGCTAGGTTGAAAAGTATTATTACAGATAGGAAGAGCTTATTATGTTTTTATTATATTGTGATGCCAAGGTTAAATACTTTTATAAAAAGGTTTATAGGCACTAAACGTTTGTTTTACTCGATTAACAAAGATGAGAGTAGTCTATTCGTTACTTTTAAATCATTTCTTTATGCCTTAAGAACTATTGATGGCTTACCTTTTATTATAAAAAGAGTGGCTTATAGGTTAAAGGGTAAAAGTTAAGTGAGCAATTTATCAAATAATAATGATTTTGAACTCGCTAATTTTAATGATGATATTAGTGATTTGAATTTGTATCTTTTTTATATATTTATATTTTTATTCTCTTTTGTCACACCCTTTTTATCTTTTATATGTTGTACTTTTTTAGTTGTTTATACAAATGACTATAAATTTTTAAAAACAATTCCCATTTCTCTCACTTTATTTTTTATTGTTATAAATTTCAACAGAGATTTTTTTCATATTGGTAACGATTTAGCCTGGTATTACTCTTACTTTAAAAACTTTGCTGATTATCAATTAGGATTTACTAGTGCTTTTGAGGATGATCTAGCAAATATTTCTCTAAAACCTACCGAACCCTTCTATCATTTATTGGTCTATATATCGAGTAAACTTACTAATGGTTATTATCCATTTTATATTTTTTGGGTCCATTGCTTTATTTACCTAATACCCACTTTTGTCATTATACAAATTTGCAAAATTGAACGAGTTTCGGTTTTGATTTGTTTTTCATTAGTTTTATTTCAAATGTTAGTTTTTTATGACTTTGGTAATGCATATAATTTAATTCGGCAGCAAGTAGCTAGTTCGTTAGTGGTTTTATCATTTTATTTTATGTATATAAAAAAACCAAAGCTTTGTTTCTTATTTGCAGTCGTTTCAGTGTTAACTCATAATTCAACGGTATTGATTGTCGCCATAATATTTTTGTTTTGTCTATATAATCTAAATTATATTTCATACAAATTAGTTTTTTTGTTTACCAGTATTTTATCATTTATTTATGTATTAGCATATTTTAGCCTAAGTGGTAATTATGAGGAATTAGAAGACCAGTCTCGAGGGGCTATAGTTAAGTTAATTGACTTTTCCCTTTTTACTTTGAGTGCAATAGTTGTTTTTCTTTATGATTCTAGACATAGGAATATATACAGGTTCTTATTGTTATTCTTTGTCGCCTTACTTTTTTCGCACGCGAGTTTATTTCTACCATTAAGGTTCTTGACGTTTTACGACTCTTTTAAATGGTTGGTTTATTTTATTTTGCTTAATTTTATTAGTTCAAAGCTGTCAGCTTATCGATATTCAGATTTTTTTATTTTTATTGTTTCTTTCGCCCTATCATTTTTGTATTTTAATCTAAAACTTACTTATACGTCTTATTCTTACTATGGTAAGTTTATGGATTTTGTTTTTGACTCTCCAGCTTTTTATTTAGGAATTAATTTATGAGAATTTTGCTATTAACTACATGTATATACAATGAAGATAATTATTCAGATTTTCTGAGATTAACTAATAGTTTGTTTTCGCAAAATAATGAAGTGACCTTCGTCCACGCAGTTCTATTTCAGAATTTCCACCTAGAGAATAAGTTGATTCTTAATAGTTCAAGCAATTATTTATCTAAGTACTATTATAGCAAAAAAATAATTTCATTATCAAAGGCCAGGAATTTTTTGATAAACCAATTTTATAATGAGTTAGATGATTATGATTATATTTCTTTTCCTGATGACGACTGTTGGTACCCAACCGAGTTTTGGGGCTGGTTCGATAAGTTAATAAAGAATGATGATGTACAGTTGTTTTATACAAAGTTTTGCTCAGATCCTGTAGATATTCCAAATTCAACAGAGAGCCATAGTACCTATAAGTTAGTTAAAAATGCTTCTTCAAACACGACTATATATAAAAGTGATATTGTGATGAAACTGAAGTTATTTAATGAGAGTTTCGGTGTTGGCAGTATTAATAATGGTGGGGAAGATACTGATTTCGCTATAAGAGCGATGCTTTTATCTAAAAATATTTTATTTAGTAACTCTGATGCAATTGGGCATAGAGATCCTGTCGCTGAGTTTAAGTATAGATATTACAAAGGTTCCTTCGGTGTTCTGAAAAATCATTGTTTACGTTCGGTTTCGTTATTTTTAATTACATTAAGAAAAGTTTTAGTTGGTTTTGTTTTCTTATTATTTGGGAAAATAAAAATGTCTGATTTTTTCGTTGGGAAAAGTTAAATGGAATCTTTAACTAAGGTAAGTTTTTTAGGTGTTAATTTTAATAGGTTTTCTATTGAAAGTTTGACTGCTCTTATTTTAAACGTCAATGAAAAATACGTTACAGTAGTCACTCCTAATGTTGACCATGTAGTCAGGTTAAATTCAAATTCTGATTTTAAAAAAGTATATGAACAGGCTGATATAACGGTAAATGATAGCAGAGTTCTAAATTTGTTATCTAAAGTTGCACGTGTTGATATTGGTAATGTGATACCAGGGAGTGATCTAACTAAAAGAATAGTAGAAAGTATATCAAGTAAAGAATATCCCATAACGGTTATTGGTTGTTCCGATGCAACAATCAGATTTGTTACTGACAAGTATAGATTGGCTTCAGTGAATCATTATAATCCACCTATGGGTTTTATTGATAATGACGACGAAGTTGATATATGTGTTAATTTTGTTTTAGATAATCCGGCAAAATTAATTTTTATTTGTGTAGGGTCCCCTAGACAAGAAATATTATCTACTAAATTAAAAGAATCAGGTGCTACTGGTGTGGCTTTATGTGTTGGTGCATCTTTTTTGTTTTTAAGTGGTGAAGAAAAACGAGCACCTGTTTTTCTGCAAAACTTATCTTTAGAGTGGCTTTATAGGTTATCCCAGTCTCCGAAAAGATTGTTTAAACGTTATATTATTGACGGCGTAAAAATATTTCCAATTTTTGTAAGCTATATAAAAAATAAAAATTAGCTTCTGAGTTGTACTTGATACATAGATGATTTGATAATCTAATGTAATTTTGTTGGATTTTGTGTAGCTATCTTAACTTTGCATTATTGTTAGGTTTTTTTTACATAAGTGATATTCACTTCGTCACATGATTTTATTAGAATTATTAGGGTTTTAAATCGTATCTTGTTGGTGTTATTTTTTACTGTTTTATTGGTGTTGTTTCTGTTTTATAGTAGTCCTTACTTATTTATGAACGCAATCTTATTAGTGATAATTATCTGTCTAATGCGTTCTTTAGGGTATGTTTTCTCTATCTTAATGTTAAAACGATATCTCTACTCTTAGTGTCTATTAGATGATCACAGTTTGATTTAATCTTATCTTTATTTGACAGACTAGTTTGTTAAATAAAATAAGTTATCGTAATTTGTAGATTATTATAAATTATTATGTCTTAAATTTAATTAAAGGTTTTTAATATGATTTTACCAATAATTATGGCTGGTGGTTCGGGATCTCGTTTGTGGCCTTTATCTCGACAACAATTTCCCAAACAGTTCCTAACGTTATTGGGTAATCATTCAATGTTGCAAACGACGGCAAATCGTTTACAAGGTATTGCTCACTCCCCCGCATTAGTGATCTGTAATGAAGAACACCGCTTTTCTGTAGCTGAACAGTTTCGTTTAAAAAATATAAACAATAGCGGTATAATTTTAGAACCTGTAGGACGTAACACTGCGCCTGCCATTGCGCTTGCTGCGATGTTAGCGGTTCAAGACGGTGATGACCCTATATTGTTAGTGCTTGCTGCGGATCATGTCATTAAAAATGAGTCGGCTTTTTGTGAAACAGTTAAGCAAGCTGTTTCTTTAGCTGAGCAGAACAAGTTAGTTACCTTTGGAATAGTGCCAACGGCTCCCGAAACCGGATATGGTTATATTCAGCGTGGTGACATATTAGCCAACGAATTCGGTTTTAATGTAGCTCATTTCGTTGAAAAACCAAATTTGTCAACCGCACAAGACTATATTGCCACAGGGCAATATTATTGGAATAGCGGCATGTTCTTATTCAAAGCAAGTGCTTATTTACAAGAGCTTGCTTTGCATAGTCCTGATATTTTTTCCGCTTGTGAAGCTGCGATGACTAATACTACTCATGATGCTGATTTTATTCGAATCGATAATTCAGCTTTTGAAGCATGTCCAGATGATTCTATCGACTATGCTGTAATGGAGAAAACTAGGCATGCGGTTGTTGTACCCATGGATTGTGGTTGGAGTGATGTAGGTAGTTGGACTGCGCTCTGGGAAATTGAAGATAAAGATGAGTATGGCAATGTCTTTAAAGGAGATGTGATTGGTATCAATACTCAAAATACTTATGTTAACGCAACTGAAAAACTAGTGACCGTTATCGGCTTAGACGATGTGGTGGTGGTTGAAACAAAAGATGCCATTTTGATTGCTAAGCAGTCAGAAGTTCAACAAGTTAAGCAAGTGGTCGAGCAGTTAAAATCTGAGAACCGAAACGAATGGCAACATCACCGCGAAGTTTATAGACCATGGGGGAAATACGATTCTATTGACCACGGAGGTCGTTTTCAAGTTAAGCGAATTACTGTTAAGCCTGGCGCTAAATTATCGGTTCAAATGCATCATCATCGTGCAGAACATTGGATCGTTGTTACAGGTACTGCCAAAGTGACTAATGGCGAAAATGAATTACTGTTAACAGAAAACCAATCTACTTATATTCCAGTAGGTGCAATCCATGCTTTAGAGAATCCCGGGAAATTGCCATTAGAACTGATTGAAGTGCAGTCGGGTTCTTATTTAGGTGAAGACGATATTGTTCGTTTTGATGATCGTTATGGACGCGTTGATACCAATGGCATAACCAATGCTTGATTCGAGAAACATTATCGCCATAAGCAATATTGGTTTTGGCACCAGTGGTGCAAGGGGATTAGTCAGCGATTTTACCTCCAATGTGTGCGGCGCTTTTACGGTGTCTTTTATTCATGTAA
Organism: Shewanella sp. S1-49-MNA-CIBAN-0167; assembly: GCF_040310145.1. Lineage (NCBI taxonomy): Bacteria > Pseudomonadati > Pseudomonadota > Gammaproteobacteria > Alteromonadales > Shewanellaceae > Shewanella > Shewanella sp. S1-49-MNA-CIBAN-0167. The sequence goes on from NZ_JBEOPO010000028.1 coordinate 50,180, forward strand.
TGAAAGCTTCTTTTAGTTTCTCTATGATAGCGATTGCTATTGATAATCGACCTAGTAGTTTGGCTATGGCTCAGGCATGTGCAACTGCAGCAGCGCAATGTGATGTAGATGTTGTTTTCTATGGCGTGGTTCCTACTCCTGCGTTAGCGAGTTGTGCGATGGCACAAGGTATTCCTTGTATTATGGTAACGGGCAGTCATATTCCTTTTGATCGAAACGGACTTAAGTTTTATCGCCCCGACGGAGAAATCAATAAATCAGACGAAATCGCTATTATTAATGGCGAATTTACCTATGAACCGATCCAGCAGCTTCAAAAGCTTAGTGTCGATGATACTGCTAGTAATGACTATATTACTCGTTATAGCAGCTTATTTAGCAGACCTTGGTTATCAGGTAAACGTATTGGTATTTATCAACATTCCAGTGCAGGGAGAGATTTATATCCGCGGTTATTCCAACAGTTAGGTGCTGAAATCATTTTAATTGGTCGCAGTGATACTTTTGTTGCAATCGATACTGAAGCTGTATCCGAAGCTGATTGCCAAAAAGCGATTGAATGGACACAGCGATACCAGCTAGATGCATTGTTTTCGACTGACGGTGACGGTGACCGACCAATGTTAGCTGATGAAAATGGTCATTGGTTGCGTGGTGACATATTAGGATTACTGTGTGCTAAAGCATTAAATATTGAAGCGTTGGCAGTGCCTGTGAGCTGCAATACAGCAATTGAACAAAGTGGTTTTTTCCAGTTCGTGATTCGGACTCAAATTGGTTCACCTTATGTTATTGCGGCTTTTGAGGAACTTAACCCTTTTTATAAGTGTGTCGCGGGTTTTGAAGCCAATGGCGGCTTTTTATTGGGGTCCACGATTGAAGTTGATGGCAACACATTGTCAGCTCTACCCACGAGAGATGCGATTTTACCTGTGTTGATGGTGTTATATCATGCAATATCAAGCTCTCGTTCGGTTGCCGCTTTAGTGACAGATTTACCTCAACGTTATACTCATAGTGATCGTTTGACGGAGTTTGCTACAGAGCGCAGTAAGAAAATCATTGCAATAGGTCAAGAAAATTCGCAAGTGCTGTTAGGGCAACTGGGCCTTTTGGGGGATGAATTGTCGAGCGTCAATGTTATTGATGGACTCCGCTTTATCTTTGTTAATGGCAATATTATACATTTACGTCCGTCCGGAAATGCTCCTGAGTTTAGATGTTATGCCGAGAGTGTTTCAATAATTGAGGCCAAAAAATTAGTTAATAAAGTATTAACCAAGTTATCAATAATTAATTTTTACAGCTAATTAGGTGAATGAAATGGATCGGTCTTCAAAATTTCAGTTCGTCGGTGCCCGTTATAATTTTTTGTTACGGATCATCGATATTTGCATTATTTATTGTGCATTATTAATTATTATGCACGGTTATAACATTACCTTTAATAAAGATTATTTGTTGGTGTTAAGTGGTGTACTGTTTTTTTATAGTTATATAGGGGAGTCACTTGGGCTATATAGATCTTGGCGCTTGGGTCGTTTTTCAACCATGTGTTGGTTGATTTTTTTTAATGTTACCATCGCATTCTTATTAATGACCTTAGTGTTATTTTTATTTAAATACAGTGAAGTTTATTCTCGCTTCACCATGGCCGCTTGGTATCTGTTGTCGGTATTTGCATTAGTCAGTTGGCGTTATTGTGTTCGTGAGGTTAAGCGTGTCCGTCGTTTAAAAGGTTATAGTGTCCAGAAAATCGCCATTGTGGGATTAACTGAAACCGGTAAAAATTTATATGACGAAATCATCAAACATGATGAATTAGGTTTTGAATGTGTTGGTTTCTTCGATGATCGAGAACCAAGCAGAATTGAAAATTTAGATGCATCTTTACTTACCGGTTCTATAAACGATGCTGTCGAACTTGCTCGCACTGGGGAAATACAAAAGTTATATGTTTGCTTGCCTATGTTAGCCGAAAAGCGCATTGCGGGGATTATTCTTACCTTAGGAGACAGCACTGTAGATGTACTGATTACGCCCGATTTCTTATTGAAAAATCTAATGCATGCTCATATTGGCAGTGTAGGTGAGGTCGATACTATTAGTGTATTTGAGTCACCTGTTCATGGTATGAAACGTTTTTATAAACGTAGTTTTGATCTTGTATTCAGTATATGCGCCATCATTGTTATATCACCGGTGTTAATTGCCGTCGCAATTGCAGTATATATGTCCTCTCCTGGAACGATTCTATTTAAGCAAGATCGATATGGTTTAGATGGTCGAAAAATTAAAGTGTGGAAGTTTCGATCGATGACAGTGACTGAAAATGATGAAACAGTGACTCAAGCACGTAAAGGCGATGTACGCATTACCCGTGTTGGTGCATTTATTCGTAAAACGTCTTTAGATGAATTACCTCAGTTCTTTAATGTATTAAGAGGCGAAATGTCGGTAGTGGGTCCTAGGCCACATGCTGTTTCACACAATGAAGAATATCGTAAGTTAGTGAGTTACTACATGTTACGTCATAAGGTATTGCCTGGGATTACCGGTTGGGCGCAAGTTAATGGCTGGCGAGGTGAAACCGATACTTTAGAAAAGATGGAGAAACGAGTTGAATTTGATCTTGCCTATATCCGTAATTGGTCATTGTGGTGGGATGTAAGAATTGTCTTTTTGACCTTCTTTACGGGCTTTGTTGGTAAAAATGTTTATTAATGACTCTATAAGTCTACTATTTTCGTCATTCCGCTAACTCTTTAAAGCTGTAATTTGTTGCTTGTATAAGACGTTAAATTAAACGCTGGATCTCCGATACAAGCATACGGAGATGACTACATCATATGCTATTGCATAATGCATCTGAGCCAGCATCTAAGTTCTTAGATTGTATCTTTCGATTATCCATTAGAAGAGCGCCGAAAGATTAACAATTTAGTTAGAAGTTTAAAACTGAAATCGACAGGCTAGATGAGAGCCTTTTCATTTTCCCCTGTTAATCATCTATTTATTTTATAAGGATATAAGTTATGAAAATACCATTTAAATTAAGTTGCATTGCCACGGTTGTTACTTCAATAGTACTTGTTAACCCAGCTGTTGCCGTAGATGAAAACGCTGGCATGATTCAAACTGAATCGGGAATTGATTTTATCCCAGGATTAAATAGCGGCCTGAAATATGATGATAATATCAGTAGTGCTACAACTGATACTCAAGACAGCTGGATTTTAACGGTTACGCCAGCAGTGCAAGCCCAGCTATTGGATGGTAACAATATCCATACCTTAGAGGCTGGGATTGAATATGCTGATTATTTCGATAGTAGTGATGACAATTATTTAGATGTGTTACTTCGGGCGCGTTCTGAGGTTGAGCTAAACCAATCAAATCGTTTTAATCTTGAAGCAATGTACATTGCTGGTCATGAAGACCGTGGTACAGGTATTTTTGAGGGTAATAGCGGTAACAGCCAAGATGAACCTAATACTTATGATGTGCTCAGTGCGGGTGGCTATTATGAATATGGAGCAAAGACGACTCCAGCAAGGGTAAGAGTTAATGCTAAATACTTTAGCAAGGAATACAGTAATTTTGAAACAGTTACCCAATATCGTAATTATGAAAACACTACTTTAGGGACTACACTTTATTATGATACCCATTCAGCAACCAGTATTTTTATTGATTTGCAAAGTGTTGACACTACCTACGATTTGATTGATCCAACAGGCGACCGTGACAGTAAAACGAATACAGTAAGACTGGGAGTCGAGTGGGAGGCTACCGCTGCGACAGAGGGCAGTATAAAAGTAGGTTATCAGCAAAAAAGTTTTGATAATGAAAACCGGGAAGATTTTAGCGGCTTATCTTGGGATGCTAAAGTTACCTGGAAACCTCTTACTTATTCGGCATTTGACTTCACTACGGGACGCGAAAGTCGCGATCCAAATGGTTTAGGAGATTATGTAAGGGTAACCAGCTATGGCGTGAAGTGGAATCATGAATGGAGTGAGTTATTCAGATCGAAAATTGGCTTTAGCCATGTCAACGATAATTACACTGGTATTGAACGCGAAGACAAAAGTAAAGTTTACCAATTTGCCGTTAATTATAGTGTTAGTCGTTGGTTAACTTTAGAAACTGGTGTCAATATTGCTCAAGTTGATTCTACTGATCGACAATATACGTTTGATCGCAACGTCTATTTCATTAATGCAGAAATGACCCTATAGGATTCCCATGAAGTATGTAGCTCATCTATGTCTCTGTGTTATGACATTGTTTCTGCTGATAAAACCTATGTTGGCCAGTGCTGAAACCCAAAATTACCGTTTAGGAGCAGGGGATACCATTGTGATTAAAGTTTATGGTGAAGACGCCTTAACCCTAGAAACCAAAATAACCAATAGTGGCACCATTAATTACCCTTTTTTGGGCGCTTTGAAATTAAATGGCTTCACGATTAAACAGGTTGAGCAGTTGGTGTACAAGGGGTTAAAAGGCGATTATTTTGTTGAGCCAAGTGTGTTTGTCGGCATGGTCGAATACCGACCATTTTATATCCATGGTGAAGTTAAACAGCCTGGTGGTTACCCTTATCAACCTGGGATGACGGTTAACCAAGCAATTGCCTTAGCAGGTGGTTTAACCGAAAGAGCCTCGGAAGATAAAATTGCCATATCCCGTGAGGGAAGCAAAGTCGAGTCTGAACGCGGCAATATTAATAGTCCGATTCTAGCCGGCGACACCATTACTATTGAACAGAGATTTTTTTAATGATCTTCCAAGAAAGACGCCAAAGTGCTTCCCCTGGCAATGTAATTAGCCCTGCGGCAATGCAAATTGATCAACTTATCGATGTTAAAAAACTGCTTCTACCTATATTGCTTTTTAAGTGGCGCATTTTTACATTTGCGTTACTAGTGACTGCATTAACCGTGTTTGTGGTGTATAGCATGACGCCGATTTACAAGGCTTCATCGATGTTACTGATTGAATCTGAGCAAGCTAAAGCGATTAAAATCGATGAAGTGTATGGTATTAATTCTGGTCAGCAAGAATATTATTTAACTCAGTTTGAGATTATTAAATCGCGCAGTATTGCCGAGCGGGTATTTAACCATCTGGATTTAATAAACCACCCGGTTTTTAACCAGCCGCCAAGTTGGTTTGCTGAGCTTAAGTCACAGCTTATATCAAAGTTAAATTTTATCCCTCAAGAATTCGCTATAGTTGATAGGCAAATTAACCAAGATATTGCCAAACATTTATTAATTAATACCTTCGCCCAAAATATTAGTATTTCCCCGGTGCGTAAAACGCAAATAGTAAAAATTAGTTATGAAAACTCAGATCCGCAGCTTGCCGCACAGGTAGCAAATGCTGTGGGTGATACTTACATTATAAGCCAGTTAGAAGCCAAAATGGGCATGACCCAAAAGGCCAATGTGTGGTTAGGTGGCCGTTTAGAAGATTTACGCCTAAATCTGGATAAGTCTGAATATAAATTAGAGCTATTTAAGGTTGAAAATGGCCTAATTGACGTAGAAGGGGTTACGGCATTAGATGCTAAAGAGCTAGAGCGTTTAAGTGATGAAATTACTGTAGCGAGATCGCGTAAAGCCGAAGCTGACAGCTTTATGGCAGTAGTGAGACGTTATGGTGCCACTGACATTAGCCGTCTAGAAAGCTTACCTGAGGTGACGTCGCATCAGTCGGTACAAAACGTAAAGCGCGAGGTGGTGTTAGTTGAGCGAAAAGTGTCTGAACTACAGCAAGTTTATGGCCCTAAACACCCCAAAATGATTGCCGCACAGGCTGAATTAACTGCGGTGCAACAAAACCTACTTAAGCAAGTAAGCCGTTTAGTACAAGGGATTGAAGACGAAGCCCAAACCGCGGTGCAAAACTTGAGAGCATTAGAAGCACAATTTAGCCAAGCCAAAGGCGCTTATCAAAACTTAAGTACCAAAGACACTGATTACCAGCGCTTACTACGTGAAGTCGATACCAATAGACAGTTATTTGACAGCTTTTTAGCTCGCCAAAAAGAAACCGAAGTGACCAGCGACTTTGACTCACCGGTAGCACGTTTTACTGATCGCGCGGTTGTGCCGTTAATACCTGAAAAACCAAAAAAGAAAGTGATCATTATTTTGGCATTTATTGCCAGCTTGGGTTTCTCCATGGTGTTGGTGTTGTTGCTGGATACATTAAACGACACCATAAAAACCAGTGATGATGTTGAAAAGTTATTATCGCAACGGGCATTAGGTTATGTGCCTAAAGCCAAAAGAGGCACCAGTTATGACGATATTAACTTTGCTTTTTACAATCCTAAGTTACGCTTGCATGCAGAAGCCGTGAGGACCATCAGAACTTCGATGTCGCTTATGGCTATGGGCAGTGAATTGTCGACCATAGAAGTGACATCCTCGACTCCTAATGAGGGGAAAACTTCTACGTCAATGAATATAGCATTTGCCTACGCAACCATGGAAAAAGTGTTAATTATTGATGCCGACTTGCGTAAAGCTAGCTTAGGAATGCGCTTTGGTTTAGCCACTTATCAGCCAGGGCTTGCCAATGTGTTATCGGGTACCGATAGTATACATAACTGTATCGTCAAAGAGGTCAAACCCAACGTAGATGTAATGCCCGCAGGCGCGGTGCCGTTAAATCCTCAAGAGTTATTAACCTCTAGTCAGTTTGCTGAATTGTTGACTGTGTTAAAGACACAATACGGTAAAATTATTATTGATACACCGCCGGTTCATGCGGTGAGCGATGCGCTGATTATTACCTCATTATGCGATGCGACGGTCTTAGTGGTTAAAACCGGTCATACTCGCAGTGAAATCATTAAGTTAACCTTAGCAAAGTTAAATCAAGCCCGGAGCAAAGTGTTTGGCGTGGTATTAAATTATTTTGATACCAAAAATGCCCAACGGTATCAGGGTGATTATGGTTACTACCAAGCCTATGGTGCAGACTCTTCAATTAAACAGCCTGCTGCCAACCATAAGGAAAACACTAAGGCATGATTGATATGCATTGCCATATATTACCCAATATTGATGATGGGGCTAAATCAATTGATGAAGCCATTGGTTTAGTTACGCTAGCAGTGGAGCAAGGGATCTCGCGTATGGTGGCGACCCCTCATATTCATTTAGGTATTTATGATAATAATCTACAATCAATTAACGCAGCCTATGGTGTATTGTGTGATGCGTTGGCGTTAACAAATTTAGAAATACAAGTTCGCGCCGCCGCAGAAGTAAGAATTTCGCCAGAAATCATGCTGTTTATTGAGCAACAGCAATTGCCTTTTTTAGGCCGTTATCAGCAAAAAGATGTGTTGCTGCTAGAACTGCCTAGCAGCCATATTCCACCGGGTACAGACAAGCTGATTAGTTGGCTATTAGCAAAAAATGTATTACCCATGATTGCTCACCCAGAGCGTAACCGCGAGTTACAAACCCATCCTGAGCGGATCACTCCTTTTGTGCAAGCTGGTTGCTTATTTCAATTAACCGCAGCATCGTTATTGGGGGATATGGGACCAGCCCCACAGCAATTGAGCGAATATTTTATGCAGAAACGAATATATTCTATCGTTGCGTCCGATTGTCATTCATTAAAACGTCGGCCTCCTAAGCTGGCGTTAGCCCATGATGTAATAAGTGCGTTAGTTGATGAAGATTATGCTTATTCAATGACGACATTGATACCACACAGTATTTCCTGCTCGTTATTTAATGCGCCGAGATAATTGATGAATAAAATAACCTTGTCTACAAGACGCATAATATACTCACTTATTATTGTTGCGTTACTAGGGTTATTACCTATATTGCTACAAAAAGGATTCGCTAACGCATATCACTTTAAGTCTCGGTATTATATTGACCAATGGCAACAAAGCAGCAAACCAACATTAATACAATATACTAATGCCTTATTGGCAGCAAATTACGCATTTAGTCTTGACAGCAAAAACCCGCATTATCTACTAACCTTAGCCAAGGTCATGGAGTGGGGTATATTTTCGAAGCTAGCGCAATCGAATAATTCGGTATTTAATCAATTGTATTTAGATGCGATTGTGCAGCGACCCAATTGGCCAAATGCATATAGCGACTATGCTTACAATTTGGCTTTTATACAGGATGATATTGTTCAAGCTTGGCCGTATTTAGAACAAGCCTTACATTATGGGCCTTATACTCCAGAAGTCATGCATCAAGTGTTGGCAATCGGCTTTGCATATTGGCCTAACTTAACAGTGATCCAAAAAAAGTTAGTGTTTACTACCGCTAAAAATGCCGCAAGTGCAAATTGGTTAATGCGTAATGATTTAAAAAAATTGACTAGGCAATATCAATTAACCCCATTAATCTGTACCTATTTTAAATATTCAATTCCTGCTTTTAGCGCCAATGATGAACAATGGATTAAACAGGATATGTGTCTTAATGAATATTCAGAAAAATAAAGTAACAGCGTCTTTTGGGCCATTTCAGCGTGTGATGTTGTTAGGGTTATGCGGATTAATTATATGGATGCCGATCCCGCTAGGCAGCAATCGAATTTGGTCATTAGCAATATTAGAGTTTGGTATTGTGTTATTCGCAATCGCTCATATAGTTTATTGCTTTATACATAATGACTTATTGCTACGCTATCGTTGGCAAAAACATCTTTTAATTCCAACAGGATTAATGTTGGCGTATTTGTGTTTGCAACTGCTTAATTGGATACCTGCTATTGATACGGTAGATGCCTATCAAACCACCCAGCAACTACTAAAAACCTTTTGCTTTACCCTATTCATTTTATTACTAAGTCAGTATTGTCAGCAGGCACAGGCGTTGCGTTGGTTACTCATTGCGATTATTGTTTCTGGTTGTATACAGGCTTTTTATGGCACCTTACTGAATTTATTGCAGTTAGATGTATCACCAATTTTTGGCTATCATGACGGTGACAGGGCCAAGGGATCGTTTGTATACCAAAACCATTTTGCTAATTATTTAGCGTTATGCCTTTCTATTGCGTTTGGTTGGCTGTTATCAGAGCTAAAAACCAGCAAGACAGAGTTCGATTTGCGCGGAATGTTAATAGATTTACTATCAACACTATTTAGTCGGAAACTTATTTTACGCTTGGCGATCGTGATCATGGTGATTGGCTTAATCTTAAGCCGTTCGCGTATGGGCAACGCCGGATTTTTTACCGCTTTGGCTGTGGTGTCGTTGTTGTCTTTGTTTATTTACCGTCGTCCGCCAACGTTATTTAAACCTTTAGTTGTTAGTCTTTTTATTTTAGATTTATTGATTGTAGGCTCAATTTTTGGTGTCGATAAGGTAAAACAACGTTTAAACGAAACCTCGTTTAGTGCCGAAACCCGAGATGAAGTGGTAATTGATAGTCTACCGATTATTAAACAGCACTTATTTACCGGTACGGGTGGCGGCAGTTTCTATACCGTATTCCCCCAACAGCAACCGCAGTTTTATTCTGGTTTTTATGACCACGCTCATAATGAATATGTTCAGTTTGTGATTGAGTACGGGGTTGTAATGACAGCCATTTTAGGTTTTTGGATCTTGTATTCGTTTTGGTTAGCATGCCGGACCATGTACCTTCGTAACAACAAACTGTATAAGGGGGTAGCCTTTGGATGTGCTATGGCCATTGTGCATATGCTACTGCATATTTCTGTCGATTTTAGCCTGCAATCTCCCTCGAATACCTTATTGTTTTTAACCATCCTAACCTTATGCTGGTTGGTGCGTTATTTGCCTTCTTACAAGATACGTTCTCATCCGACGCCGGATCCATTTTAGTTTTACTATTTAAATGTTAACCATTTTAGTCTTAGTGTTAGCTAAATAAGGATATTTATGAAAGTTGTTATTCCTGTTGCCGGTTTAGGTACGCGTATGCTGCCAGCCACCAAAGCCATCCCAAAAGAAATGCTACCTTTAGTGGATAAACCATTGATTCAATATATCGTTGATGAATGTGTTAGCGCCGGTATTAAAGAAATCGTACTGGTGACTCATGCCAGTAAAAATGCTATCGAAAACCACTTTGATAAATCTTATGAACTTGAATCAACGTTAGAAAAACGCGTTAAGCGTCAGTTGTTGCATGAAGTACAAGCTATTTGTCCTAAAAATGTCACTATTATGCATGTACGCCAAGGCGAAGCTAAAGGTCTTGGGCATGCCATTTTATGTGCTAAGCCGTGTATTGGTGATAATCCATTCGCCGTTGTGTTACCTGACGTAATTTTAGATTCGTACTCAGCAGATCAACGCACTGAAAATTTAGCGTCGATGCTAATTCGTTATCGCGAATCTCTTGCTAGTCAAATTATGGTCGCACCTGTTCCTGATGATCAAGTCCATAAGTATGGAATTGCCGATTGCGGAGGCGAAACTATTAACCCTGGTGACTCGACTAAAATATTCAACATGGTAGAAAAGCCTGAGTTAGGCACCGCGCCGTCTAATTTGGCCGTTGTTGGCCGTTATGTGTTGTCGGAAAAGATTTGGGCCTTACTCGCGAAAACACTTCCTGGTGCGGGTGATGAAATCCAGCTAACCGATGCCATTGATATGCTGATTGAGTCTGATACCGTTGAAGCTTTTAATATGACAGGTAAATCACATGACTGTGGCGACAAACTGGGTTATATGAAAGCTTTTGTTGAATATGGTTTGCGTGATCCTAAATTGGGCAGCGATTTTAAGAAAGAACTTGCTGATTTATTAGAAGAGTATCGATAAAACTAGGCTCGGTCCGGATAGTGTCAGCTCAGTCTTCATGTTTTGTCATCATCCTCATAGGTTTCTACCTGGGGCTTTCGCTTGTTTTCACTCTTTTTATTTTCTATAAGTAAAATTATTTTATTAAATCGTTTTCAGTGAGTGTAATATGAATGGAAATCTTCATCGGCTACATGGGCTTGACTTTTGTAGAGCGGTATTGATGGTACTGGGGCTTTTTTATCATGTAGGACTTATTTATGGCATTGATCAGGATTGGAGGGTTCTCTCTAATGAAACATCTTGGTTTATTAAATATATCTCAGATTTTATTCAAATTTTTAGAATGGAGGCTTTTTATCTAATATCTGGGTTCTTTTATATGTTAATTTTTAGTAAAGGCAGGGATGGTTTCGCCAAAGATAGAGTTTTAAGAGCGCTGTTGCCGCTGTTGTTTTGTGGGTTGTTATTAAACCCTATCATGAATTATTACAGCTATAATAAGTCATACGATTGGGATAGCATTGATTACTTGTTAAAGGGCCAATGGTTAGGCCATCTTTGGTTCTTAGGTAATTTAATCGTTTACTTTATTATTTCGCTTCCTTTATGTAAATTCATTCTTTCTAGTAAAGAAATGTCCCCAGTTTTTTTACTGTTTATGATTTACTTGGGTATTCCTTCTGTTGCTATTACTGGTTTGGCTGTGGCTAAGTTAACATTTGATGGAACGGTTTTGTTTATTACATTTCATAATCTTTTCTATTATTACAGTTATTTTGTTATTGGGTGTTTTTGTTTTATCAACAAGGCGTTGTTTTCATCTTTTTTATGTGTTAAATATTTTTTATTATCTTTTTTGATATTTACTGCTTTCTTTTTGATATCGTATTTCAATATATTCGCTGGGGAGGTTATTAATAAAGTCTTAGATCGCCTGTCTTCTGGAAGTCTAATGTTGTCTATTCTGTCAATATTATATGTTGTTGGTTCTAGGCGTTCCAAAGTTATAAGGAACTTTTCTGATTCAAGTTATACCGTCTACATACTTCATCAACCTCTAATTATTTTGTTATATGTTTTTGTTTTTGAACGGTTAGCTTTTGAACCCATTCAGGAGTACATACTAATGATAATCGGTGTTTTCTTTATCTCTTATCTGTTTCATAACATTTTTGTGAAAAACAGTCAGATCCTGAAACTTTTATTTAATGGTGTTTTGTACTCAAAACGTAAATCAAATTAATAAGTATAGCCTGCCGCAAGACTCATCTGCTTCATTGTTACTTAACTGTCAAATATGTTTACTTTCGGCTGAAAAGCATTATCGCAATGGCGAATTTGGTTGCTTTTACCCTAACATAAGCGTTAGCTTATTCTATTTTGTTTACCGTTCAATCTTCCGCTTATTGCCATCATCCTCAAATGCTTGTATTAGGGAGCCATTCTTAGTTTTGACTTTCTCCTTTACATCAACGCTTTGCCTTTAAGCAGCTTACGCAGCCACATTCTATTTGGACTAAGTCGTGCCTGCAAATCTGAACTTAAGGGAGACAGTTCTCCACATAAGTTTGCAGCGAGGCACTCGGCAACAAGTGGGCCTGAGCTTAGGCCGCGAGAGCCTAGTCCGCCGAGTACATATAAGCCATCATAAATCGGTGCAGGTGTAGTTTGCCAGTATCGTTGCCATTGACTGGGTTTATCTTTGGATAGCTTCTGGACGGCATACCGCGCAAACAATTCTTCAACATCAGGTGCACATCCCATCACGGGAAAGTGGTCGCGACTGACCATCCTTACGCCGATCCTGGCATCATTGTTTGAAACATTAATATCGTGAGGCCAGTTCGAATTAGGAAAGCTCTGTTGCATTTTAAGGCTGTTTTCATGCTGCTCTAATGGGCAAAAATCAAGATGCTGTGGGTTTTTTACATAACTCGCGCCGACGCAATGCAGTTGATTATGTTGTGGCGTCAAATAGCCATTAGCGCAGATTACAGTATTAAGCTGCGCCAGTTCACCTTGAGATGGGACATGACTCACTTGACCTCTAAAACCGGTAATCTGAAGGTTTTTTGTCTGTTTGTAGCGAGTCAGTTGCTCTCCTGAGGCGATGATTACCTGATCGTGTGTTGCGATGTGTTTGTTTTCGGCACTAAACAGTTGCCAGCCAGATGAGTGTGATTCAAGTGAGTGAATGTCGCTATTATAGAGAATGCGAACCTTGGTTAATGTTTGTGCTTTGGCAATGCTGGCTTGTGCTAATTCAAACGGGCAAGCCCAGCCACCTAATGGATAATAAAAACCAGATTTATTGATATCTACTTTAGCAAGCTGTGTAGCTTGGATTGGATTTACGGCAAAAGCAATCTCACTTGGCCACGCTTGACCATGAATAATTTTATCTAATCTTGTTTGGCTGCGTAGATCAAAACCCGTGTGTAATACGCCACACCAGTCATGTCCAATATAATATCCATCATCAATTAATGCTTGGATACGACGTCGACTGTATAGAAATGCTTGTTGAAAAAATTGACTTAGCGAGTCATTTTCGGGAGTCAGTAAAGGATAAATGGCACCTTGTTTGTTGCCTGACGCACCTTGCCCTAATGTGTCATCTTTACAATAAATTACTACATCTTTTCCGCGTTCAGCCAACGACAAGGCAAGACTTGCAGAAGCAATACCTCCACCTATAATAGCTATAGGGGTTTGGTCGTTAGAATCTAGAGATGGCATTGGGTTATAAGCAAACTGTTGGCGTATTTGTTGTCTTAGTGCGTTACGTTCCGCGATAGCGATGTCATCAGTTGATTGAGATGAAGTAGTATGTAAAAATCCACAAAGTGCTAATTGCTTTTTGATGGTAGGGGTGACATCGTCATCATTTGAGCTAGCGGCTAAAAATGTTGCATTATCAGCACTGATCCGGCCATATTGCCACAGCAAATGCTGACTGAAATAATGATCCGAATAGCTGACCTGGCTCGTATGGGGAAGGGCAAACCAATGTGCTATCCTTTGTTGATTCGGCGTAGCAATGGTTTTGGCTTGTGCTATAGGCGAACCTTGATATAGGTCAATAATGAATGTGTTTTGGAGTAGACTCAGTCGTTGGCAACCTTCGATGGCCGCTATTTCACAATTAAGTAACGCTTGAGCAAAATCGAATAAATGATGATCCGAATGAAGTAGTCCTTGCTGTTGCCACTGGAGTTCAAGTTGCTTTCGGTTTATTGGACAATGTTCAAACACACTGATATGAACTCGAGTTTGATGCTTTTTCAAAGGATTTTGCAGGTTAGTCGCTTGTAATGCTGCTAATAAGAGTATTATTTCATGGCCATCTCCAAAACCGAGTTGGCCTAGCGTTAATAAACGTGGTTGAGTATTCGTGGCGGCTCTATTACCGTCACCGCTTTGCAATACTGTGTCTATATACTGTTTAGCGAGTTGGGGATATCGGCTATTTTGATTGACTTTATCGCCCAATAAATCACAAATGTAAAAGTTGTGTAAATTTGGGGATACAGATAATAAAGATGTTTTATACAAAATATTTTACTCAGGGCCGATAACTTGGCATTATTTTACCTGTATTTATGGAAAGCTGACCACTTAATTACTTTAAAGCAGCTATGATTGCCGCAATTAAGTACCGACATGTACCAAATGGATAGCAAAAAAATGAAAAGAGTCGTGATCACCGGAATGGGTGTCGTTTCAAGTATCGGTAATAACAAGCAAGAAGTGACTGAGTCATTGAAAGCGGGTCGCAGCGGTATTACCCACTCGGCGCAGTTTGAAGAAATGCAATTACGCAGTAAAGTTTGGGGCGACATCAAAATGAACCCCGCTGATTATATTGATCGTAAAGCTCTTCGCTTTATGGGCGATGCTGCAGCATATGCTTACATTGCTATGCAGGAAGCAATTGCTGATGCTAATTTGACAGAAGAACAATATTCTAATTTTCGTGTCGGTTTGATTGCTGGTACGGGTGGTGCGTCATCAAAAAACCAAGTTCAGGCTGCTGATACATTGCGTGAAAAAGGCGTTAAGCGCGTGGGTCCTTATATTGTGCCACGCATTATGTCTAGCACCGCAAGCGCTTGTTTAGCAACACCATTTAAAATTAAAGGCATGAGTTATTCTATCAGTTCCGCGTGTGCCACTTCGGCCCATTGTATTGGCCATGCCGTTGAACTTATCCAGATGGGTAAGCAAGATATGGTGTTTGCTGGTGGTGCTGAAGAAGTTGATTGGACATTAACCATGGGCTTTGATGCTATGGGTGCATTATCGACTAAGTACAATGACACGCCTGAAAAAGCGTCACGTACCTATGATGCAGACCGTGATGGTTTTGTTATTTCTGGCGGCGGCGGGATTGTTGTTGTTGAAGAATTAGAGCATGCGCTAGCGCGTGGTGCTAAAATTTACGCAGAAATTGTGGGTTATGGCGCATCTTCAGATGGCTATGACATGGTTGCCCCATCTGGTGAAGGTGCAGTGCGTTGTATGCAGATGGCGTTAGCTGATGTGGATACACCAATTGATTACATCAACACTCATGGCACTTCTACACCAGTAGGTGACATGCGCGAACTTGAAGCATTACGTGAAGTGTTTGGCGATAATATGCCTCCAATCGCGTCAACTAAATCACTGACAGGTCATGCTTTAGGTGCGGCTGGTGTTCATGAAGCGATTTACAGCTTAATTATGATGGAAGACGGCTTTATTGCGCCAAGCATTAACATCGACAACCTTGATGAGAATGCTGCTGGCATGCCAGTGGTGCGTGAAATGCGCCAAGCGGAATTGAACACCATGATGAGTAACAGCTTTGGTTTTGGTGGCACTAACGCAACATTAGTGATGCGTAAATATAAAGCGTAAAACGTTATTTGTGGGCTAACTTGTGAATGATATGAAAGCCAGCATTGGAAACAGTGCTGGTTTTTTTGTTTTTGCCTTTTAAACTAAATGCCTAGATGCTAGTTCGCTTCGCGGCTAGAAGCTATACAAGCAAAGCTGAAGAGCGATGACAAGCGACGAAAAATAACAGGCTAACGCTGCGCTTAAAGGGCTAAATGCCTAGATGCTAGTTCGCTTCGCGGCGAGAGGCTATACAAGCAAAGCTGAAGAGCGATGATAAGCGATAATAAGCGGACGCTGTGCTTACGGAAAGGGCAGCGTAAAGACGCATCAGGTATTGGCTTCGCTTTTATAGCCGCGAAGCGAACTAGCAGGACGCAGTCCGCTCTAGTACCTAGGCTTACAAGCAAAATCAAAAGCTGGATCCCCAATAAAAAATCTTAGGAATGACGAGGTGGGGGCATTTGGTATAAGATACTTCCATAAAAAATCGTAATGTGATGTCGTTAAATTCGCAGTAAATAAGATAACAAAATGAAAATAATTGCCGATGAAAACATGCCTTATGTCGATGCCTTGTTTGGTGACTTAGGGGAAATTGAATACGTAAATGGCCGAACGTTAAGCGCTGTTCAAGTGCAGGATGCCGATGTGTTGCTGGTGCGTTCGGTGACCAAAGTGAATGCAGCGTTAATTGAACAAGCGCATAAGCTTAAATTTGTGGGTAGTGCGACGATTGGCACTGATCATGTAGATGTTGATTATCTTGTAGAGCGCAATATCTTTTTTACTAATGCGCCAGGATGTAATGCGAAGGCAGTAGGTGAGTATGCCTTTATTGCGATGCTGGAGTTGGCTCAGCGTCTCGGTGGGTCATTAGCAGGTAAAGTTGTGGGCATTGTGGGTGCAGGAAATACCGGCACTGCAGCCGCGAACTGTTTGCAAGCTTATGGTTTAAAAGTGTTGTTGTGCGACCCTATTAAGGCCGAACAAGGTGATACACGTGAATTTGTGTCACTAGACACTCTGATTGAACATGCAGATATTATTAGTTTGCATGTGCCTATTACCAAACAGGGTGAGCATAAAACCTGGTATTTATTTGATGACACTCGACTCAATCAGTTGAAACCCAATACATGGTTATTAAATTGCTGTCGAGGCGAGGTCATTGATAACCGAGCGTTGATCAAATTTAAACAACAACGTGACGATATCAAACTTGTGCTCGACGTATGGGAAGGCGAACCTAACCCTATGGCCGAATTAGTCGCCTTGGCAGAGTTTGCTACGCCGCATATTGCCGGTTATAGCCTTGAAGGCAAAGCTCGAGGCACCTTTATATTGTATCAAAAGTGGTGTGAATTACTCGGTTTACCGGTGGACAAATCCTTGGCGAGTTTGCTACCGACCTTTCAATTTAATCAAATTGTGAGTCAAGGTGATTTAACCGAAAGCCAATTGCTGAAATTATCACGTTTAGTCTATGACTTACGTGATGATGATGTAACCTTTAGAGGTTGTTTTGCAACGACGGCCGGATTTGATTTAATGCGTAAAAATCATACTTACCGTCGAGAATATAGCGCCATCTCGTTAACTCAATCTACGCAAACTTTATCTGATGATGGGATTAATCAATCGATGCTCAGCGCTTTAGGCTTTAATTAATGACCTAGGACCGATATGACCTATAGAGGAACATATTGAGGGCAAAAAACAGTATTTCTAGCCAGTTGAGAAATAATCACTTCAAAGTAGGCTTTTTAGCAGATTACCCCTAGTAAAGCATAAGCAAACTAAGGTAAATTGATCATTCAAACTGAATAATAGGAGTCGGGCGTTAATTATGTCTCAGGAATTTAATGTAGTCGTTTTAGGTGCATCGGGCGCAGTGGGTCAAACTATGATTGAGATCCTCGAGCAGCGTAATTTCCCGGTTGCTAAGTTGTTTCCATTAGCGAGCAGTCGCAGTGCTGGCGAAACGGTCAGTTTTCACGGTAAACAAGTTGAAATTCTTGATGTAGAAACGTTTGATTGGACGCAAGCACAAATAGGTTTCTTTTCTGCTGGTGGCGATGTGTCTGCAAAATGGGCGCCTATTGCGGGTGAAGCGGGTTGTGTCGTTATCGACAACACCTCACATTTTCGCAATGATGTTGATGTGCCGCTCGTGGTGCCTGAAGTTAACCCTGAAGCCATTGCGGATTTCCGCAATCGCAATATTATTGCCAATCCTAATTGTTCAACTATTCAGATGTTAGTTGCACTTAAGCCAATTTATGATGCTTTTGGTATTTCACGTATTAACGTGGCGACATATCAGTCTGTGTCAGGAACAGGTAAAAAAGCGATTGAAGAGTTAGCGGATCAATGTGCAAAATTACTCCAAGGTTTACCTTCAGAGCCGTCGGTTTATCCAAAGCAGATAGCATTTAATGTTTTACCACAAATTGATATGTTTATGGACAATGGCTACACCAAAGAAGAAATGAAAATGGTGTGGGAAACGCAAAAGATTTTTGGCGACGATGAAATTGTCGTTAACCCTACTGCGGTTCGTGTGCCTGTTTTTTATGGTCATTCAGAGGCTATACATATTGAAACGCGTCAACCTGTTGATGCTGAAGATGTTAAAGCCGTTTTACGTGATGCTCCAGGTATTGTGTTATTTGAAAATGATGATGAATATCCAACCGTTGTTACTGATGCAGCAGGTAATGATGCTGTTTATGTTGGTCGTGTTCGTAAAGATATTTCGCACTCTCACGGTATAAATTTATGGGTTACTGCCGATAACATTCGTAAAGGTGCAGCGTTAAACAGTGTGCAAATTGCCGAGATTTTGATTAGAGATTATTACTAATTACACTTTAATAATGAGTAATGTTTTTATCAACAACGCGATTTAGTTTAAAAAGCCTGCAATGAGCAGGCTTTTTTCGTTTAACTGACCCCAATAGTAGCAGGTCCGGTAAATCTAGTTTATAGTCGTAAACATATCATTTTTAACATCAATAGCATTGAAATCGCCTGCAAAATTGGCTCATCATGGATGTGATCAGATATAGTTAACGACCATAATACTAACGATAAAAATTGCCTCAAGCCTGTTGCCAAACCGGTAACTCAATAGCGCTAAAAGGGAAGGATTGGATGACTTTGCGTACTTCATATATTGTGGGTTTGATTGCCTGCACAGCCGTTGGCTTAACCAGTGTACAACTTATTGGATCTGCACAGGCAGAAACACTCAAAATTACTGGGCCCAATGGCGAGGTTAAACAACAAGCTAAACGGCAATATGGTCCGACGACATCAAGAGATACGTTTTGGAGTATTGCGCAAAAAGTCAGGCCTAGTAATAATGTCAGTGTTTATCAGGTGATGGCCGCGTTATTTGACGCTAATCCACACGCTTTTAGCGGTAATAATTACAATACATTAGAGCGAGGGATGATATTACTGGTCCCTTCTGCAGATGTGATAGCCGCCATTCCCAATGAGGTTGCTAAACGCCGTGCTGAGCAAGATGATCGCCGTGTTAGCAAACAAACTCAGCCTCGTACTGTTATTAATCAGCCCTCTGCAGCAAAATCGTTGCAAATAGCCAAACAAACACCAGCTGTAACGCTACAAACCAAAGCGATTACTGAGGCTAATGCCGTTGTGGTCAAGGATCTCAATAGCACGCTAGATAAAGCCAATGCAAAAACGTTAATGCTTACAGATGAGTTGGCGCGCTCACAAGATGAATTAATGATCAGCAACAATGACAATCAAGTGTTGAAAAACAAAATTGAACAAATGTCATTAAATATTGCTTCGCTTGAAGAAGATTTACAGCTATTACGCGATAAATATGAAGGTCTAACGCTAGAAAATAAAAAACTTGTAGACCAAACTGAAAATATTGAACCCGCAGTAGAAGAACCCGCTGACTTTTGGCGCAGCTTAATGGACAACACTATTTTGTTGATCCTTGCAGCATCGATACCTCTTATAGCGATATTTTGCATTATTTTTTGGCTTCTCAGTCGCCGTAATAAAAAAACTCAACAGGCTGAAATAAAAACTGAAACCCAGCCAGGAAAAGAGTCAACTACCGCAATAGCCAATGATGACTCTGACGATATGGTGATCCATTTAGATTCAAATGATGAAGAGTCAATTGATGATTTATTGGATTCAGACAGTGTTGATTTACAGCCAGAAATCCAAATGAGCGGTGATACCGAGATGGATATGGCATCTGATATGTTCATTAGCGAAAAAGAATTAGAAGATGAAGATGGGACTTCATTAGATGATTTATGGGCTGAGGCCATGGAGGATCAAGATTCTGATCTAGAACCTCTTGAAGATGACGATGATCTCAACAATCTATTGGTGGGTTTAGATACAGAAGGAGCGGCGAAAGATAAAACTGATGATCTAGATGCATCTGCAGAAGATGATATAGATTCATTATTAGCCGAGTTTGATATGCCGCCAGAGTCAGATGATGTTGCTGCTGCGGCTGTCAAAACCCCAGAGACATCAGCCGATTCAACTGAAAATTCTGCAGAAGATGATATAGATTCATTATTAGCCGAGTTTGATATGCCGCCAGAGTCAGATGATGTTGCCGCGGTTGTCAAAGCGCCAGAGACATCAGCCAGCTCAACTGAAGAGTCAACTGAAGATGATATCGATTCATTATTAGCCGAGTTTGATATGCCGCCAGAGTCAGATGATGTTGCCGCGGTTGTCAAAGCGCCAGAGACATC